>WTJU01000120.1:0-1672 GCA_011526285.1 Candidatus Arcticimaribacter sp. | reverse complement strand
AGAATAGCATCACCTGGTGACATTTGGTCTGCCCCTGCGGTAATCCCCACAAGACCACCCAATACACCGTTCATAAACATGGTTAGGTCGTAGTTTTTGTACATTATATTTGAAAAAATAGCTGAAGATACTCCACCTGCAGCAGCAGCCAAACAAGTAGTTACTAAGGTTAAAGAGGTCAATTCTGGGTCGGCTGATAAAACAGAACCACCGTTAAAGCCGAACCATCCTAACCAAAGGATTAGTACACCCGCTGCGGCCAACGGTAAGTTATGACCAGGAATAGCCAAAGGTTTTCCGTCTTTAGTAAAGCGTCCTATACGTGCACCAAGAAGGTAGATAGCTACTAGGGCGGCCCAACCACCTACAGAGTGAACGAGTGTGGAACCAGCAAAATCATAGAAGCCCATAGCGTCTAAGAATCCACCACCCCATTTCCAAGATCCAATAATTGGGTAAACTAAACCTACGTAGAGTATTGAGAATAACATGAACGCGCTAAGTTTGATGCGTTCGGCAACAGCTCCTGAAACAATAGTAGCGGCAGTAGCAGCGAACATTCCTTGAAATAGAAAGTCGGTCCACCAAGTGTAGCCGCCATCAGCGTAGGCTGCAGTCATTCCTCCTTCTGGTGCGGCTATACCGAAACCAGCGAATTTGAAAAACCCTGCTGCGCCTTCTTCAAAGCCAGGATACATTAAGTTAAAACCTCCAATGGCATACAATAATAAACCAACGGTGATTACAAAAAAGTTTTTAAATAAAATATTGATGGTGTTTTTCTGGCGTGTTAAACCAATCTCAAGAAAAGAGAAGCCTAAGTGCATAAAAAAGACCAAAGCAGTACAGATCATCATCCATACGTTGTTTGCAGTAAATAGTGCTGTAGATTCCATAAATGTATATATAATGTATTGTGATAATTAGTTTAATGTTGATCCTCCGCGCTCACCTGTGCGAATTCGAATGGCTTCTTCTACGGGCAGGATGAAAATTTTTCCATCTCCTACTTTATCTGTAGCGCCAGAGTCAACAATGGCTTTAATGGTGCGCTCTACAAAATCATCATTAACAACGATGGATAAGAAACGACGTTGAATGTCAGAGGTGCTATAGCTTATTCCACGGTAAACATGACCTTCCTTTTCATTCCCAATTCCAGTTACGTCCCAATAGCTAAAGAAGTTTACTTCAACTGCATGTAGCGCATCTCTCACTTCAGAGAATTTTGACTTGCGAATGATTGCTTCGATTTTTTTCATTTTGTTAAATTTTATATTTCTGACACAAAAATAGGGTCATGAAGTATATCACCCATAAATTATCAGGGGTTAAAATCAAATAATTGTCATTTAAACAAAATGACCCCCCTAAATATTAGGGGGGTATGAAATATAAATACATTAATTTGTTAGATTCTCAAAAAAAGAGGGGGGTGCTTAAATTATTTACTGATCCAAAGACCAGCCAATAAACAAATGATTCCCAAAACAAGTGTTCCAACGAAATAGAGGAGGGGATAGAGTAATGAAGACAGTTTGCTCAACTGAAACAAATCAAGGCTAAAGCTTGAAAATGTTGTTAAACCACCACAAAAGCCAACGATGAAAAATAAGGCGATTGATTCTTTCATCATTCCCATACGGTTAAAATAACCTACAAAAAGTCCGAT
>WTJU01000011.1:10865-16224 GCA_011526285.1 Candidatus Arcticimaribacter sp. | reverse complement strand
TAGAATTAGAAACAAATGATTTTCTAATGACGATTGATGGAGGGACTGCTACACTAGCGTCTTCTAACCCCTCATCGATTAGTGTTAGCAATACAAGTGTAGACCTAGGAATACCTTTAAATGGTGTAGCCGATGGAAATGAAGTCTTAAGCTTATCATTTGCGGAAAATTCTCTCTTTGACCTTGCAGGAAATGTTGCTTCTAACACTACCTTAGAATTAAACCTCTTTGATAAAGTAGCTTCTAAAATTGTTTCAACCAGCTTGAGTGAAACCAACACCCAAGTTCTTGTTGTTTTCTCAGAAGCACTAGGCCAAATAGACAATGATAACATTTTACTGTCAATAGCAAATGGTACTGCAAGTTTACTCGCTTCTACTCCATTGTCAATTTCTGCTGTGAATACTCTCACCTATCTGATTGAATTACCACTAAATGGGGAAGTGTCGGGAGATGAAATTGTGACCATAGGAATTGCAAGCGGTACTTTGGTTGACTTTGAAGGAAATCAAGTAACACAAGAACAAACCAACAACACCGTTCAACTTAAAGATACCACGCCACCGCAAATTGTCTTAACGGACAGTGCAAACAACACAAACATTGCTGGTGGGGATCAAATATTAATTTACGCAACATCAAATGAACCCCTGATTGCTGCACCAATTTTGATATTCTCAAATCAAACAACCAGTTCGTTAAGCGCTACCGGCTCCCCTACTCAGTGGCAATACAATTGGACCGTTCCTTCTAACCTAAGTCAAACCATAAGCATTACTGTTCAAGGTTATGACCTAGAGAATAACCCAAACACACAAACTTCCTCTTTAAGTTATACTATAGACAGTGCTGGAGCAAGTGTACAACTTGAAACCAACCAAGAGGACCCCTATCTAAAAGCTGGTGAAAGTATAGTTGTAACTGCAACGTTTAGTGAAGCCATTGCTGGTGAATGTACCCTTGAAATTAGCAATAACAGCACTACAGTTGAAAGTAGCATGAGTGCAATTAGCTCTTCCGTTTGGACGGTAGAATGGGAACTTCCCACAAATTGGAATGAAGGTGATTTTAGTGTGACAATTGGTACTGCCAACGATCTTGTAGGAAATCCTTACAGCGGAACTGCAAGTCAACATTTCGTTTATGATGAAACACCACCCAGTGTATCACTTGAATGGGATAAAGATTCCAATTTTTTCAATGGAGATGAAGCAATTGAATTTAAAGCCATCTTTAGTGAAACCATTGCAATAGCACCAAATATTTCGTTTAGTGGAATTTCTTCTTCTACCTTTAGCGCTACCAATAGTGATACCACATGGACATACAATTTTACTGCTCCCGAGGGATTAAATTCATCTACCACCCTTAGCCTTAGCGCTTTTGACCTTGCAGGAAACCGTCTTGACTATAGTCATCCCACAAACTTTGAAATTGATAGTGACAAACCTACCATTGAAAGTTTGATGCTTTCAGAAGATAATTCACTTCTAAAATTAAACTTCTCTGAACAGATTTATAATGGTGCGCTTACGTCTACAAGCTTAACATCAGACACCTTTTCTTTTCAAGTATCAGGAAGCACAATGACAGCGAATGATATAATTATATCCAATATAATTGTCCAAGGCAATAGTGTTGAGCTTCAATTAAACTATAACCAAACTGCTATTGGAATTGAAACTGTTCAATTGAATATAAAACCCAACAGCTTGTTTGATCAAGCAGGAAATGCTGTTGATAGTGTACAAATTACAAACACCTTAAATCTATTTGATACCACTCCCCCACAGTTACTAGAAACATTCCTTATTAATCAAAACACCATTCGATTAACCTTTGATGAAACACCCTATGCTGCAAGTGGCAATACATCATCTGTACTAACAAAAGAAAACTTTTTACTGAGCTCAAACATCGCCTCAAGTACCGCAATAGTACCTAGTCCTGACGCCATAGAACAAAATACCAATGAAGTAAAACTTACATTCTCCTTAAATGGACCAAGCGCAGAAGGAGAAGAACTAATTGTACAGTTATCCTCGCCTATCATGGATGTTAGTGGAAATAGTACCACTACTTTCTCTAACAACAATCGTGTTGAACTGATTTTAGATCAAGACTTAGACGGTGTTCCTGATGAATTAGATCGTTGTCCTGATAGTCCAACAAACGAAGAAGTTGATGAAAATGGGTGTGCTGAAAGTCAAAAAGACAACGATAACGATGGTATAACGAATGGTGAAGATGAATGTCCTGAAACGCCAGAAGGAGAAGAAGTAGATGAAAAAGGATGCTCTGCCTTACAGCGCGATCCCGATCAAGATGGAATAGATTACACAATTGATGAATGTCCCGAAACTCCGTTTGGACAAGTAGTAGACGAGAAAGGTTGTGGAATTCAAGATCAAGATGAAGATCTTGATGGTGTACCCAATGATTTAGACGAATGTCCTAATACACCTCAAGATGAAAGAGTAGACGAAAAAGGGTGTGCCCTAATCCAGCTTGATCAAGATTTAGATGGTGTCTTGAACGAAATAGACCAATGTCCCGATACCCCTTTTGGTTTAATTGTAGACGAGAATGGTTGCAGTGAGAAGCAGGCAGAACTAAAAAGAGAACAAGATGATGATGATCAAGATGGTGTAATTAACCTATTAGACCGTTGTCCCGGAACACTTCTAGGATTTGATGTTAATGAAAATGGATGTGACCAATTTGCAGCTGTAGAAATAGATGAAACCGATAGCGACTTTGATGGTGTCTTAAATGAAAAAGACCTTTGTCCAAATACCGAAAAAGGGATAGTTGTTAATGAATTTGGGTGTCCGCTATCAGAAATTGATTCTGACTTCGATACCGTTTCAGATGATATAGATCGTTGCCCAAATACACCAGTAGGAGAAAGCGTTGATGAATATGGATGCTCTGAGCAACAAATAGAAAACGATCTAGATCTAGATGGTGTTGAGAATGATTTAGACCGTTGTTCTGATTCACCTTTTGGAGAGACTGTTGATGAATTTGGGTGTACCGAAGCACAAAAAGAAAACGACCTAGATTTAGACGGAGTTTTAAATGAAAACGACAACTGTCCAAACACTTTACTAGAAGATGAAGTAGATGCAAATGGATGTTCCCTAGACCAACTTGACGATGATCAAGATGGAGTGGCCAATGGGCTAGATCGTTGTAGTGATACACCCATTGGGGATAAAGTAGATGCCTATGGTTGCTCCGACAGTCAATTGGATGGTGATGATGATAATGATGGTATCGTAAACAGCTTAGATAAATGTCCAAATACTCCTGCAGGAGTAGAAATAGACAGCAATGGTTGTCCCTATAAACCAGCAAAAATTTACGGACAACGCTTTGAACAAATTGAAAATAAACGAGATGATGACACTACAAACATTAGAATCTTGTTGGGAGAAATCTTAGTGGAAGACACCAATAAAGAAGAAAATGTTTTTGAAAATACCGTTAGTCTTTCCATACTTCCCGGTCAAGATGCAGATCTTTTCCTAATTGAAAATAGAAAATTATACCTCGTTGGTGGGCTAGATTATGAAGAAAACACTTCACACAGATTTACTGTAGAGGCAATTAACGACAAAGGAATTTCTAGTACCAAACAAATTGTTCTAGAAGTAGTAGATATTCCAAACTCAGTTTCCAGAAGCAGTTTTAATATCATGGTATTCAATGTCAGAAACGAACAAACTGGTTCAAAAGTTGGTCATAAACGCTATTTCAATCCAAAAGCAGAACGTGGCGTTGGGAAATGGAAAATTAAAAAGAAAATTGTCGGTGGTAACGATGCAGGCTTATTCGAAATCAGAACCGAAGTACTCACAGATGATAAATCTGAAGTTTATCAGGACTACTTAGATTTCATCAATCCTCCCGATTATGAAAATCCTATGGACCATAACCGCGATAACATTTATGAGGTTGATGTAATTAACATCAACACAGAAGATGGAGATTCCACCCAACCAATACCTGTAACCCAAACCAATATTGTTGTACCAGAAAATTCACCAACTACAATTCAGCTTCAGTCAACCCCTGCTGCACCAACTGATGATACAGACGGCGATGGAATAAATGACATTATGGACAATAGCCCGTTTGTCCCTAATCCAGATCAATCAGATAGTGATGGAGATGGCATTGGCGATGTTACAGATGATGCTGATCATGACGGTGTTTGGAACCCATTTGATGAATGTAATGACACACCATACGACACTATAGTTGATGCCAAAGGATGTGCCATATTCTATCTTTCACCTACAAGTTTTAACATTAGTACCCTAGAACGTTGTGCAGGTGATAATAGTATTGTTGTGCTCTTTAACGAGCCCTCCTACCAATACAATATTGAACTTGACGGGATAGTGCAAAATGCTTCCCCAATTGACATTAACAATTGGACCTTTGACAATTTATCTTCTGGAACCTATGAAGTTTGCATTACAGTAGAAGGACAAAGTAGAGAAAGCTTTGAAAGATGCTACACCATGCAAATTGAAGATCCGCAGCCCCTAAGTGTATATGGAAAAATAACCCCAAGTGGTAAATCTGTAGAATATAACCTAAGTGGTGGAGACATCTACACAATAACCCATAACAGTAAATCTTTTCAAACCAAAAACAATACCGTTAAAATCGATTTGGACAATGGCATGAATTTTGTAAAAATAACAACTGGAATAGAATGTCAAGGTATTTTTGAAGATAACATATTCAATTCTTCAGAGGTTATTTTGAGTCCTATCCCGCTTAAAAACCAGTTGACTATTTTTATTGGTGGAAACGATACAAACGTTGAAGTTCAAATTTTCGCAACAAACGGAACTTTACTCAACAGTTATCACTTCGATTTAATTCAAAACAACAGGAAAATAAGCGTTGACACCTCCAATATCTTACCAGGGAATTATATCGTTAAAACAAACGGTTTAACTACTTATCATTCGCAAATAATTGTAAAAGAATAAGTAAACTAATGTCAATACCAAACGATTTGAAAAAATCAACTCTCCCAACAAAACTATTTTTTTTAATCACATTAATTTCATCCTTTGTCTACGCCAATCCTAACCTTCAAGGAATAAGTGACGTTAACAAAAAAGAAATAATAACAATCCAAGCCGATGAGGATGGCGATGGTATTGAAGATAATGTAGATACCTGCCCTCAAACCCCTGCGGGCGAAAGTGTTGATGCAAATGGATGCAGCGCGAGTCAGCTAGACGATGACAATGACGGAGTAGCCAACTCAGTTGATACCTGTCCAGATACCCCAGCTGGAACAACAGTAGATGCCTCGGGTTGTGCTGTAGTA
>WTJU01000011.1:0-10765 GCA_011526285.1 Candidatus Arcticimaribacter sp. | reverse complement strand
GTGACCCTGTTGATGAAAACGGTTGTGGACAAACCCAATTAGACGATGATAACGACGGGGTTTTTAACTTCTTTGACATCTGTCCAGATACCCCAGCTGGAACAACAGTAGATGCCTCGGGTTGTGCTGTAGTAGTCGATCAAGATTTAGATGGCGTTGAAGACAGCATTGACCAATGTCCTGACACCCCACTGGGTGACCCTGTTGATGAAAACGGTTGTGGACAAACCCAATTAGACGATGATAACGATGGGGTCTTTAACTTCTTTGATATCTGTCCTGAAACCCCCGCCGGAACTACAGTAGATGCCTCAGGTTGTCCACAAGTAGAAGATGAAGACCTTGATGGTGTTGAAGACAGCTTAGATAAATGCCCGGGTACACCACTAGGAGATACCGTTGATGAAAATGGTTGCGGACAAACTCAGTTAGACGATGACAACGATGGCGTTAAAAACTTCTTTGATGTATGCCCAGACACCCCTGCAAATACTCCTGTAGATCCAAGAGGTTGTGAAATTATCATTGATAATGACCTAGACGGGGTTAAAGATCAAGACGACCAGTGTCCTGACACCCCTTACGGTGAAGATGTAGATGAAAATGGGTGCGCTGCATCGCAAAAAGACGATGATAATGACGGTGTAAATAACCTTTTGGATAAATGTCCTAACACCCCAGCAAATACCCCTGTAGATACTGAGGGGTGCGTTTCTGAAAATGCAGCTTGTAACATTATCATACCCAGTACACCCCCATCAGAAATAATATTGTGTTTAGATGAAGCAATAGATCCATGGGAAGCAACAGCTTTATCCAATTGTACTGATCCTAACCTTTCGGTAAACGTATCAGGCCTCCCTAATGGTGTAAACTTAGAAACCTCAACATCAGATAACCTTATTAAAATTGTATTTAACGGAATACCTAAAGAAGAAGGTGTCTTCCCGCTTATTATTACCATACTTGAGGCAAACAACAACTTAGATAAAATTATAACCACTGTCCTAATCGTTGAAAAAGACTGTAATGATGATACGACCAACGATCCTACACAAAACGATCAAGATAACGACGGTATAGTAGATATCTACGATGAATGTCCAGATACCCCTCCTGGAGAAACTGTAAATGAAACAGGTTGTAGCGAATCACAATCAGGACAAGGTGGAAATCCCACCGGAGATGATGACAATGACGGAATCATCAATGCAATAGATGAATGCCCTGATACCGAAGCTGGAGCAAGTGTAGACTACCGCGGGTGTAGCCAAGCACAAGGTGGACAAGGCAATCCTACCGACGATGACGACAATGATGGCGTAATTAACGCACTAGACGAATGCCCTGACACCGAAGAGGGGGCAAGCGTTGACTACCGTGGGTGTAGCGAAGCACAAGGCGGAGAAGCCGACCCCACTGGAGATCAAGATAACGACGGAGTAATTAATGCAATAGACGAGTGCCCTGACACCCCAGCTGGTGAATCCGTTGATTACCTAGGATGTAGTGAAGCACAAGGAGGGCAAGGCAATGCCACTGAAGATTCAGATAACGATGGTGTGGCTGATGTTTATGATGAATGTCCAGACACAGAAGCAGGCGCAAGTGTAGATTACCGTGGATGTAGCGAAGCACAAGGTGGGCAAGGAAACCCAACCGACGATCAAGATAACGATGGAGTAATTAATGCCCTAGACGAATGTCCAGACACCGAAGAAGGTGCCAGCGTAGACTACCGTGGGTGTAGCGAAGCACAAGGTGGGCAAAGTAACCCTACCGATGATGATGACAATGATGGTGTGATGAACGTTTTAGATGAATGTCCTGATACCGAAGAAGGTGCTAGTGTTGATTACCGTGGGTGTAGCGAAGCACAAGGTGGAACAGCCGATCCAACTGCTGATGATGACAACGATGGTGTAATAAACGTTCTAGATGAGTGTCCAGATACCGAAGAAGGTGCCAGCGTTGACTACCGTGGGTGTAGTGAAGCACAGGGAGGAGAAGGCAATTCTACTGAAGACAATGACAACGACGGTGTAATTGATCTATTCGATAAATGTCCTGATACAGAAGCAGGTGTTCGGGTTGATTACAACGGATGTAGCGAAGCCCAAGGAGGAGAAACAGATCCAACTGCAGATCAAGACAATGACGGAGTGATAAACATCTTTGACAAATGTCCAGACACAGCAGAGGGTGCAAGTGTAGATCCTAACGGATGTAGTGAAGCACAAGGTGGAGAAGCCGATCCAACTGCCGACAAGGATAATGACGGTGTGATCAACATCATTGACGAATGTCCTGATACCCCAGAAGGGGAATCCGTTGACTATCGCGGCTGTAGTGTAGAACAAGGTGGAGAAGGTAATCCTACCGATGATCAAGATAACGACGGTGTAATCAATTACATTGATGCCTGCCCTGACACCCCAGAGGGAGTTGCAGTAGATCCTAAAGGATGTAGTGTAGAACAAGGTGGAGACGAAACCTATATTCAAGACTCAGATGAAGACGGTATTATTGATATCATTGATGTTTGTCCAGAAACAGCAGAAGGAGAAGAAGTAGACGAATACGGTTGTTCTGAAGCACAAAAAGAAGAAATTAAGGACTTTGATCAAGATGGAGTAGACAACGAATTTGATCTTTGCCCCAACACCCCACCCGGACAACAAGTAGACGAAAACGGATGTGCCGCAGTAGATGAAGACAAAGATTTAGATGGTGTTCCAGATGTTGTAGATCAATGTCCAGAAACCCCTGTTGGAGTTTACGTAAACCCATTGGGTTGCGCCCAAGAAGAAGTAGACTACGATTTTGACGGAGTACCTAACGAAATCGACCAATGCCCCTACTCACTTCCTGGAATAGCAGTAAATGAGTATGGCTGTAGCGAACAAGAAACCCAAGAAAAAGAAGCCGCTGGAGACGATGATGAAGATGGTGTGATCAATATTTTAGACCGTTGTCCTGATACCCCGGCAGGAGAAGTAGTTGACGAAACAGGCTGTACTCCAGACGAAAGCGCTGAACAAGAAGAGAGCGACAGTGACCTAGACGGAGTTCTAAATGAAGACGACCTCTGCCCGGGAACAGAGCATGGAGTTATGGTAAATCAATTTGGATGTCCATTAGACAATCTAGACAGTGACTTTGATAAAGTAACCGATGATATTGACCTATGTCCCGATACACCAGCGGGAGAAGAAGTCAATGAATTTGGGTGCTCAGTTTCCCAAATAGAAGACGACCTCGACATGGATGGTGTAGAAAACGAAAAAGACTATTGTCCAGATTCTCCGCCCTATGCTGAAGTAGATGCCAACGGGTGTACCGAAATACAACGTCAAGTAGACGAAGATTTTGACGGAGTACTGAATGGTTTAGATCAGTGCCCAGATACCAAACCGTTTGCTGAAGTAGATGAAAACGGATGCTCAATTGAACAACGCGACGACGACCAAGACGGAGTAATAAACGAAATAGACCGCTGTCCAGACACAGTCGCAGGCGAAAAAGTAGATGCTTACGGATGTGCTGAAGTAGAAGTTGATGGTGACGATGACAGCGATGGAGTATTGAACAGCCTAGACAAATGTCCTGGAACCGCCAATGGCCAACCGGTAGACAATAACGGTTGTCCTTTTGCACCACCAGTAGTACAGTCGCAAACATTCGAACAAAAAGAAATTAGCCGTGACGATGAGACAGAAGAAATCAGAATTTTCTTAGGTAAAGTACTCTATGAAGATCCTAACTCGTCTACCGGTGATAACAGTAATGTGAGCCTTGAATTATCCTTTGATCTTGATGGGCCACTGTTTGAATTAGCTAATGATTCTATCTTCCTAGTAGATCGTATCGACTTTGAAGACGGGAACAAACGTAAATTCAGAATTATTGCTACAAACGATAAAGGACAAACATCAAGCAAAGATATGACCTTGAATGTCCTTGACATTCCGAATACCTCTACCGTATCAAAATTTGAGGTAGCTGTCTTTAATGTTGAAAACGAGGCCTCTGGAGCGAAAGTTGACCATACCAGATACCTTCTCCCCAAAATAGATAAAGGAGTAGGAAAGTGGAAAATTAAAAAGAAGATTGTCGGTGGTGCCGATGCTGGCTTGTTTAGAGTAGAATCGTTTGAAACATCTGCCGACAAAAATGGAAATGCACAATTTGAGCAAGACGATTATTTAGTCTTCATCAACGAACCCAACTTTGAAGAGCCTATGGATCACAACAGAGACAATATCTACGAAGTTGAAGTTGTGAACATCAATACCAATGATGGTGAAGCAGCACAACCTATCTCTGTGGTACAAACCAACATCATTGTTCCTGAGAACGATGCTACAGCCATTCAATTCCAAACCGTACCCGTAAATGCAACCGATGATACCGATGGTGATGGTATATTGGATATCTTGGATAACAGTCCATTTGTTGCTAACCCAAATCAAGAAGACAGCGATGGTGACGGTATTGGTGATGTGACTGATGATGCAGACCATGACGGGGTGTTAAACCCAAATGATATTTGTGCAGACACGCCTTTAGATACCAAAGTAAACTTTAGCGGTTGTCCAATATTCTACTTACCAGCAAACCAATTTAACATTACCACCAGTAAAAAGTGTATAGGTCAAAACGGAATTACACTCTATACAATTGATACTGCACTTAGTTATAATGTCGCTATTACTGGTCCAATAGAAGAAACCTATGCTTGGACAGACGATACCATGACCCTAAGTGAAGTTCCTGACGGGACCTACACCATTTGTATCACGGTAGACGGTATTGACCCATCTGCTTTTGAACGTTGTTACAACGTCACCGTTCAAGACCCTGAACCCTTATCTGTTTACAGCAAACTTGCTCCTTCAGGTAAATCAGTGAACTATCAACTCTCCGGTGGAGACATGTACACCATAACACACAATGGAAAAAGTTTCCAGACCGACGAAGCATCTGTTGACCTTCCATTGGAAGATGGTATTAATACTGTAGTTATTACAACTGGTATTGAATGCCAAGGTGTCTTTGAGAAAAATTATTTCAACTCTGCTGATGTCGCCTTCAGTCCGAACCCATTCCAAGATAGCCTTTCAGTATATGTTGGAGGAAGTGACAATGAGATAACCTTAGAAATTTACACAACGCAAGGGCGATTTATTCGTAGCTCAACACATCAGTTGAGTCAAGACCAACGCAACATTCGTTTAAACACCAACGATCTTCGTCCTGGCAGTTATATCATTAAAAGTTGTGGAGATACCACAGCACAATCAGAACTTATTATAAAACGGTAAACATGAGAAAACTAATTTTACCTCTAGCAACTTTAGGCTTAATATTCAACACCATTGCCTGTTCAAAAGACAGTCCGGAACCCTCGGTTCCTGAGGTTGTTATTCTTGATCCTGGCACTCCTACCCTATCGTTTCCAAACAACAACGAACCTTGTCTAGAATCAACTGTTGTGAATGACGTACAAAGCACTGTCACTTTTCGCTGGAGTGCTTCAGAAAACACAGTTTCATATGACATACAGGTGACCAACTTGACAAATAATACCTTTAGAAATTACACCTCTACTACCAACGAAAAAGCGATTACGCTAGAAAACTCTGAACCCTATGCTTGGCAGGTAACTGCCCTTGGGGAATCGGGGAGTCAACCGGCAGAAAGTGTGCGTTGGAAATTCTATCTAGCCGGACCAGCCGAGGTGAACTATGCACCCTTCCCTGCTGAATTAACCAGTCCAATCTCTGGATCTACAGTTACCCCAGTTGATGGGGTCATTCAGCTTCAGTGGTCTTGTACCGACGCTGATAATGATTTGGCAAGTTTTAGCGTCTATTTAGATACAACCGATGGATCAACTTTGTTACGCACCTTAGATTACAGTTCAACAACAACTTCTATTGAAACAGAAGTAGAAAATGATACTGTTTACTACTGGAAAGTTATCGCAGTTGACAGTGAAGGAAATCAAAGTGATTCAGGTGTATTTACCTTTAGAACCAACTAAGACTGCTTTCTGCTTACAAGCTTATTCCCTACAAAAGCGAGTAGCAGACCAACCACTATTCCTTGTACAAAACCTAAGGTGAGTGTCCCTAAAAAGGTAATTAAAAGGTAGATCGCGTGACTGCGGTTTGATGTCCATAATTCCTTAACTAGAGGAAAGTCAAATAAAAAGTAGACAGAATAAACGATAATTGCCGCGATAATTGATTGGGGTAAATAATACACTACAGGGGTTAAAAAAAGTAGCGTAAACAAAACAACAAGTGCTGCAATCAATCCCGACAACTGTGTTTTAGCACCTGCTTTTAGATTTAAAATACTTCGGTTAAAGCTTCCCGCAGGAACAAGAGACCCAAAAAAAGCACTAACGAACTTCGCAGCCCCTAGAGCAATCATATCGCGATTTGCATCCCACGGTTTTGGCTGACGGTCAGCCACGTTTTTTGCCATTACAAAACTCCCCACTGTGGTCACAAAGGCAATACCAAATGCACCTGGAAGGTAATTTAATGCCGATATACTCCATTCTGGCCATAACAATTTTGGAAGTCCTTGAGGAACCTCGCCAATCAATACTATTCCTTGCTTCTCTAGCCCAAAAATAAAAGCCCCTACTCCTGTTAACGTCAACAAAACAATTGCAGTTGGAAACTTTGGGGCAAAACGAGAGAGTATAAATAAAAGCATGAGCGCACTAATAAAAAATACACTTGTTAAAGTATGCACCATGTCTATGTAACCAATGAGGTAAACTATTCGCTCTATATAATTCAAGTTGTTGGGAAGATTAATTTTAAATGCCGGTGGTATTTGTGAAACCATAATTACCACTGCCGCAGCTTGAACAAAGCCAGAAACGACACTTTTGGGGATATAATCAAAATACCTCCCCAACTTCAACACTCCCCCAGTAATTTGAATTAGCCCTATCATTATTCCTAAAACAATAACCGCATTGATGTAATCATCTGTAAACGGAGTTACAAAAGGATTGAGTGTAGTAAAAACAAAAATTGAAATTACCGAAACAGGACCAAGGTTTAGATAATTAGAAGTACCCATTAGTGCATAGACAATAAGCGGAAATAAAGAACCGTAAAGCCCATATATGGGTGGCAACCCTCCCAGCAAAGCAAACGCCATGGCTTGTGGAATGGTAATTGCTCCAACCGTGAGACCTGCAATAATATCGTCACGAATACGATAGTTTTTTGGGAAATTAAATTGAACCATGGATGAACTTTCTGTTTTCGAAGGTACAATTTTGTTAAATGCCTAATGGGCAAACCTGCAATAAAACGATATCAACAATTTTGATTGAATCGTTAATAAAAGCAATTGAAAAGGAGCAAAAGGAAAGGACAATTAGAGACGAGTTTTTGTAGTTTTGGTTTTCGAGAAAATACGAAACCATGGAGAGAATAAAATGTTTGATTATTGGAAGTGGACCAGCAGGCTATACCGCTGCAATATATGCAGCACGTGCTGATTTGAAACCTGTTGTTTATACGGGTATGGAACCGGGCGGACAGTTAACAACCACTACAGAAGTAGATAACTTTCCTGGTTATCCTAAGGGAGTAGATGGCCCTAGTATGATGGTTGAATTACAACAACAAGCCGAACGCTTTGGAACAGAAGTACGTATTGGACACGTGACAGAAGTAAACCTCAGCAAAGAGGTTGGCGGAATTCACACAGCAGTAGTTGATGGAACCACTACTATAGAAGCTGAAACTGTAATTATATCAACCGGTGCAAGTGCTAAATATCTTGGGCTACCCAGTGAGCAACGTTTGCGCGGAGGGGGAGTTTCTGCCTGTGCAGTATGCGATGGCTTTTTCTACAAAGGACAAGAAGTAGCAATTGTAGGTGCAGGTGATACTGCTGCCGAAGAAGCTACCTATTTGGCAAACATATGTACCAAAGTAACCATGCTAGTTCGTCGTGATGTTATGCGCGCCTCTAAAGCAATGCAACACCGTGTAAATAATACCGAAAACATCGAAGTTTTATACAATACCGAAGTAGATGAAGTACTTGGTGAACAAGTGGTTGAAGGACTTCGTATGGTCAATAATGTCACCCAAGAAAAAAGTGAAATCCCAATTACAGGATTATTCATTGCCATTGGGCACCAACCCAATACAGATATCTTCAAAGGTCAGTTAACTATGGATGATGCTGGCTATTTAATTACAGAAGGAAAATCAACCAAAACAAACCTTCCGGGAGTATTTGCATCGGGTGATGTTCAAGACAAAGAATACCGTCAAGCAGTTACTGCAGCAGGTACAGGTTGTATGGCAGCGCTAGATGCTGAGCGATATTTGGGAAGTCTAGGCGCACACTAGGCTAAGAGCTGACTAACTTTTGCTGAAAGTGCAGCAAGAGCAACTGTTTGCTGCTCACCTGTTTTCATTTGTTTGATTACCACCTCGCCGCGCGAAAATTCTTCTTCGCCAAGAAGTACTACCAATGGAATGTCTTTTTGATTGGCATAAGACAACTGTTTTTTCATTTTCGCAGCTTCTGGGTAAAATTCTACACGACATCCCTGCTCACGCAATTGAACAACCAGTTTATTTGTTGCTAAAGCTGTCGCTTCCCCAAAATTCAAACACAGGACTTGGGTTTGGTTTTGCACTGAGGCTGGGAATAGTCCCAGTTCTTCTAAGACCAAATAAATACGGTCAAAGCCAAATGATATCCCAACACCACTCATGTTTTTCATTCCAAAGCCAGCAGTAAGATCGTCGTATCGGCCACCGCCGCCAATAGAGCCCATTTTTACGTCCTTAGGAGGAGCAACTTCAAATATACAGCCTGTGTAGTAGTTTAAACCTCGTGCTAAAGTCACATCAACTGATAATTCAATTGCAGCAACATCTAGGGCTTTTAGTTGTTCTAAAACAAAAGAGAGCTCCTCTAAACCTTCTAGGCCTGTAGACGAATTGATCAAGAAATTTTTCAATTGATCTATACGCTCTTCGGCAGAACCACTTAATTCAATGAGCGGTTGAATTTTTTCAATGGCTTGTTCTGAAAACCCTTTGGCTTCCAATTCATTCACCACCCCATCGAAACCAATCTTATCCAGTTTATCTAGGGCAACAGTAAAATCAATCAATTGATCTTGTGCACCAATAACTTCTGCAATCCCCGCTAACACCTTTCGGTTATTCATTTTGAGTGTTGCACCTTGAATCCCCAATTGGCTAAACACTTTAGCATATAATTGACACAGCTCTACTTCTTGCCAGAGTGAAGTACTTCCTACCACATCAGCATCGCATTGAAAAAACTCTTGAAAGCGTCCGTGTTGCGGACGATCTGCACGCCATACCGGCTGTATTTGGTATCGTTTAAACGGGAAAACCAACTCGTTTTGGTGTTGCACTACATAACGAGCAAATGGTACTGTAAGGTCATATCGCAAGGCTTTTTCAGATAATGAATTAGAAAATGCCCCCAATCGATTCTCAGAAAGCGCCGTTAAATCGGCCTTTTTTAATTTTTCTCCGTTAGATAAAATCTTGAAAATTAACCGATCCCCTTCTTCTCCATATTTTCCTAAAAGAGTAGCCGATTTTTCAAAAGACGGCGTCTCTATGGGTAGAAATCCTGCCGACTCAAATGCAGCTTGCAAAACACCTTTCAGATAGTTGCGTTTGGCTACTTCTTGAGAAGAAAAATCACGTGTTCCTTTAGGTATAGATGGTTTCATACGCTTTAACTGATTGAGAAGTACTACAAATATCGAATAATTTGAAGGGCTTATACAAGAAAATCAGCGATACTTTTATAACGATCGCTTTCACTTATTTGTGCGCCTTTTAAAATCATACCGTATAACTCTTCTTTACGGTCGTATTCATATTTTTTTGTTGAACGATAGAACGTGACAGAAGCATCATGAATATGGTGTAACAACCACTGCCAACCCTCTGGTGTAGTGATATCTTGATCTACATTGGTAAGCTTAACAGCGATTAAATGCATTTCTTCTTGCAAACATTCAAAAACAAAAAAGTGGTTGGGGCTTAAATGCTCTAAGTAAAGATCTTTTGCGAGCACATCTTCCCATACTAAATCAGAAAATTGATCTAAATGTTGATCAACCACCTCAGGGGAATTGGCTTTTATCTTTTCCCATGCATTGCGATCAATAGAAAGAGCTGCCAAGTACTTGGCAAATTCTTCGTGTAGTTCTTCCAGTTGTTCTTTACTTAATCTGTGATAATTCATAGGATAAAAAAACCCCACAAATTGTGGGGTTGTGTTACAGTCATATACTATGCTTATGCTTTTTCAGGCACCACATCAAATGGGGCTTGAACAACTACTTCGCGGTGTAAACGAATGGTGGCTTCATAGGCACCTAAGCGCTTAATTGTACGTCCAGGTAAACTGATAAACTTCTTGTCGATTTCTTGCCCAGCCTTAGCATATGCATCTGCTAAATCTTGAGCACCAACAGAACCAAATAGTTTGTCTCCTGTTCCAACTTTAGAGGCAATTTTAATTTCAAGTGCCAATATTGCTTTGCTAAGCTTGTTGGCATCATCAATTAACTTCTGCTCTTTGTAGGCGCGTTGCTTTAAATTTTCGGCTAAAACCTTTCGTGCAGAAGAGGTGGCCAAAACCGCCTTTCCTTGCGGAATTAAAAAGTTTCTTCCGTATCCGTTCTTTACTGTTACGATGTCATCCTTAAATCCAA
>WTJU01000133.1 GCA_011526285.1 Candidatus Arcticimaribacter sp. | reverse complement strand
TAATCACAGTAACACCTTGTATTTTTGTTGGGTTCTATTTGATTTATATTTCCAGAAAAGGGGGTAACCTTCATACACTATTTGGTAAAATGTATTTAGCTCTAATGTTTATTCAAGCTTCAATTTCCTTATTTATGGAAGCGAAAGTAGGGCCACAGTTTTTAAAACATTTTGGTTGGATACACCTTTTATCAATTATAACAATTGCTACTATCCCTTATAGTTTATATGCCATAAAAAAGGGTTTTATAAAATCACATTCAAGGTCAATGATAATATTGTTTTGGTCTGGATTAATTATAGCTGGAGGATTTACACTTGTTCCAGGGAGATATCTGAATGAAATTCTTTTTCATTAATTTGCCCCGATTCTACCATAACTAATACTAATTGCCGCAATTCTCTTCTGTAACTAATGTTTCTGTAGTTTTTTGTAATTTTTAATTATGAAAAGTATTTTAAAAAATTACCTGAAAGACCCACTTTCCACAATTGCAATTAACACAACAATATTTATTATGGGCTGTTTATTTTTTGGTTCTTTAGCAACCATTGGTATAGTATCAGAATTTATTAGGGATTATAATGACCCACCACAAAATATAAGGCATCAACATATCCAACAACATATTGATGAGCAAGTTAAGTATGATGAAATGATTAAAATTCTTGATTCTATTAACAAAAAATTAGATTAAAATTAAATCCAACGTTTATTTGTTTTACCCCACCCCCTTAACTTAAATACGCTGTTTTCCAGAAGGTTTTGGTTTTTTGAATAGGTGCAACGGTGTAATAATGAAACCCTTTAATTATATAGAATTGAGTTAGTATTCAGTAATGAAAATGTTCTATAACTTAAAAAATTAAAGGTTTAACCAATAGGTAAGTTTTAAATTAAGAGAGCGAAAATTTGGTTGAATATTATCTGCAGTTATATAGTTGTCATTGTAAACCAAGTAAAGATCTGATAAAGGTGCAAATCTCCATTGTAAACGTGAGTTGATGCCTAAATTATTACTTTGACCTCTATATTGAATTAATGCATTCCAAAATAATTTTTTACTGAAAGTAACTTCAATTCTGGAGCTTAAAAGTAACAAGTCTGCACTACTATAGGGTTTGGGTAATCTAATTCCATCATAACGTACATTGAAACCAATATTAGCTTTAGGTTGAATCCTGTAATTTATATCAGCACTTAAAGAGGAGATATGTCCATTGAAAAATTGGCCTAAGATCATGTTAGTTCCGTATGTAAATAATTTTGTGTTGTTAGATTGATATCCTAATTGAACTTGATTGTAATTGTAGCCTGTTTGAGCAGGTAAAGGAATAGCTCCTTTCTTACGAGAAGGGTCAAAGGGAAAATTTAGGTAGGTGAAGTTTTTAGAAAGGAAGATATTTCCTTGCGCTAAGTTTCTCAGTTCTGCTTCATATCTTATACTGTAGGAATGATCTGTTTTTATATAATCCTCTGAAGGTTTGTGATCATTAAGCAAGAGAAGCATAACCCTGTGGGTATTAAACATGGTTTTTCTTGGGTAAATAATGCGTTGAAAAGCTTGTCCCAAGCGAATTACATCATTTCTAGGAACAAACCCCAAGTCTGCTCTAAAGTCCTTATCTACGTACGAAATATCTGTTACAATTAGCCACTCTCTAGGGTTGTAGAAAAAAACAGCTTGACTAGAAATATTTCCATCACTGTCTCCTGGCTGAAACGATTTATGTACATAGAAACGGCCACGAAAAACATTATCGGCTGAAGCTAGATTGTAGTCTACTCCAATTACGCGATTAAAGGTTTCGTTTTCTTTACGATAATCAGCTTCACCGGTCGCCTGTTTATTTACTAAGAACATACTAACATTTGATCGCTTACCAACCTTTTTTTGGACCGAAGTCATTAGGTTGTTGTATGCTGAAATACCATTTTCACGATCCTCTGCAGTTTGAATATTGAATGCCCCTAAGCGCCAATTTTCATTTATTTTTCCACTTAAGCGTGCACCGGCGACTATATCGTTTTGGATTAGTGTACCTGTTTTATTTTGAGCTAAACCTATTCTTCTTGAAAAAAATGGACGGGGTCCATTAAATGTGTTCCCAAAACTGTCGAAGAGATCATTGTTATCAATAAAAAACTGTCGCTTTTCCGGTAAACGAAGTTCAAATCGAGTTAGATTAGTGAATATGTCATCGACTTCAACATTTGAAAAGTCTGGATTCAAGGTGATATCAAGATTTAATCCATCGCTAACAGCAATTTTTGCATCTGCCCCTGCATTGAATGAAGTAGAAGAGTTGTCAGATGAAAAACTTTTCTCAACACCAGTATTTGAATAGGGGATTATTGCAAAGGGAGTTCTTGACTTACCAAGTGGCTTCTCGAAATTTAATTTCCCCATGAAAGCCAGACTAGAAAGCAGCTGATTTTGAGGAACACGGACCCAAGTAGATTGCTCATTATTTTGAAGATTCCAACGGTACGGACGAAAACGCCAACTAGTTGAACCTTCAATAAATTTTAGTGAACTAAATGGTATTGCAATTTCTACAGTGTAATGGTCTTCAAACCGTTTTGCTTCTGCTTTCCATTTTATATCCCAAGTATTATTGAAACTACTTCCTCCTTCTGAGACTAGTCCTTCTCGTAAAACCCCATAAGGGGTTACGCCAAAAAAGAAAGCGTTGGTTCCATCATTAAAGGTGTCAAAGAGTAAGGATACATTATCATTTGTTAGCGCACTAAAGTCTCGTTTTAATGAAGAAACAACAACTTGATCATTGTCATAATATGCTTTAAAGGCAACATAAAGCGTAGTTTTTGTATAAAGAACCTGAAAGCTTGTTTGTTGATTTGCTTGAAGAGAGTCAGTGGGGAAAAACTGAACAAAATCATTCCCTTCTGGATTTACTTTCCATGCTTCCTCATCTAGAATACCGTCAATAGTAGGAGGTATACTAATCAATGAGGCATTATATGTCTTTTCTTGTGCTAAGCCAACATTAAATAATATTAACATAAAACTTAGTGAAAGAAGATTCAAATGTTTAATCATACATGCATTTTCAGGCAAAAATAATTTACTGATGATGAAAAAAATAACCTGAATTACTGTATTTATTACCAAAATCATTTGAGTGTGGGACAATGTTGATTCTTATAGATTTAAACAAGTATATTTACGATAAATCAAATGCAATGGAACACTTTTATAAAATTGATAGAGTTTCAGATTATTTAAATTTTAGGAATCAAAAGCCTTTACACCCACTCATAGGATTAGTTGACTTTTATAAACTCAAAAACGATAATGATAGAGTAAATTACCAATGGAACGGTTTAGACTTCAACTGCTACGCAATTTTTCTAAAAGACAACACTGGTTGTAAATTGAAATATGGTGGAAGTCAATATGATTTTGATGAGGGAACAATGGTTTTTGTAGGTCCTAATCAACGTGTAAGTATGGAAAAAGGGAAATCATTTAAACCCAAAGGCTATGCTTTATTGTTTCATCCAGATTTACTTACAGGTAGTAGCTTAGAAAGTGGGATTACCCAATATACTTACTTTTCATATAGTGTTAATGAAGCCCTCCATTTATCAATTAAAGAGCGGGAAATAATTGTGGGTTTACTTCAAAAAATTCAATTCGAATTGGAACAAAATTTGGATAAGCACAGTAAAAAATTAATTCTTTCAACTCTGAGTCTACTGTTAGATCATTGTATGCGTTTTTATGATCGACAATTCGTCACCCGTGAGTTACCTCATAATTCTGTAATGAAACAATTTGACTTTTATTTGGAAAATTATTTTTTCTCCTCTGCCCCTCAAGAAATCGGGTTACCCTCAGTAAAATATTTTTCTGACAAAGTAAATCTTTCCTCAAACTACTTTGGTGATTTAGTAAGAAAAGAAAAAGAAATTTCTGCGCAAGAGTATATTCAAAATAAGTTGATAGCAATAAGTAAAGAGAGATTAATCAACGAAAATCTTACCATCAACGAAATTGCTTATGGATTAGGTTTTAAATATCCTCAACACTTTAATCGTTTGTTTAAAAGAAAAGTAGGGTGCACTCCAAGAGAATTTAAGTTCAGTACAAT
>WTJU01000012.1 GCA_011526285.1 Candidatus Arcticimaribacter sp. | reverse complement strand
ATCGGTTTTGGCTTTTGGGGCATTATAACCCTTGTTAATGCCCTTTTAGGAAAAAAAAGAAAGGGATAAATGCCCTACAGTTTTGTGGGTCTTCCCCTATCCCATTATCTTTGCGCTTTATTGTTCATTCATGATTGCAATTACGCTTCCCGACGGTTCAGTTCGTCAATATGAAAATCCTTTAACAGTGCTCGATATCGCTAAAGACATTAGCGAAGGGCTAGCCCGTAACGTACTTTCTGCCCAGTTCAACCAACAAACAGTAGAGGCTTCTACTTTAATTAAAGAAGACGGTGCTCTGCGCTTATTCACCTGGAATGATGACGAAGGAAAGACAGCCTTCTGGCACTCTTCGGCACACATTCTGGCACAAAGTATTCTCGCTCTCTACCCGCAGGCAAAACTCACCATTGGTCCTGCCATAGAAAATGGATTTTACTACGATGTAGATTTTGGAGGAGTAAGCTTTTCTGAAAAGGATTTGCCAGCACTAGAAAAACAGTTCTTAAACTTCGCACGCGAAAAATTTGATTTTAAAATGCGAAGTAGCTCAAAAGCAGATGCTTTGGCGTTTTACAAAAAAGAAAACAATCCATTTAAAGTTGAGCTTATTGAAAACTTAGAAGATGGAACCATTACTTTTTGTGATCATGCCGACTTTACAGATTTATGCCGCGGGGGACACATTCCCCACACCGGATTTGTTAAAGCCGTAAAATTACTCAACGTTGCAGGAGCGTACTGGCGCGGTGACGAAACCAAGCCGCAACTCACCCGTATTTACGGGATTTCGTTCCCAAAACAAAAAGAATTAACCGAGTACCTCGCTTTACTCGAAGAAGCAAAAAAACGCGATCACCGCAAACTGGGTAAAGAACTCGATCTATTTACGTTTTCACAAAAAGTAGGTCAAGGCTTACCCCTATGGCTACCAAAAGGAACTGCTTTGCGTGAACGACTAGAAAACTTCTTAAAAGAAGCCCAGAAAAAAGCCGGTTACGAACAAGTGATCTCTCCCCACATTGGGAACAAAGAATTATACATGACCTCTGGGCATTATGAAAAGTATGGTGCAGATAGTTTCCAACCCATACAAACGCCAGCTGATGGGGAAGAATTCTTGCTAAAACCAATGAATTGTCCGCACCATTGTGAAATTTACAATGCCCGCCAATGGAGTTATAAAGATTTACCCAAACGCTATGCTGAATTTGGAACGGTTTACCGCTATGAGCAAAGCGGGGAACTTCACGGGCTCACACGTGTTCGTGGGTTTACACAAGACGATGCGCACATCTTTTGCATGCCGAGTCAGCTAGACGAAGAGTTTAAAAAAGTAATTGATTTAGTACTATATGTTTTTGGATCACTTGGTTTTGAAGACTTTACCGCACAGGTGTCCCTACGCGATCCAGAAAAACCAGAAAAGTACATTGGCTCAAATGAAAACTGGGATTTAGCAGAAAACGCCATCATCAATGCCGCCAAAGAAAAAAACCTTAACTATGTTATAGAATATGGGGAAGCTGCTTTCTATGGGCCAAAATTAGATTTCATGGTCAAAGACGCCTTAGGTCGCAAGTGGCAATTGGGAACCATACAGGTTGACTATAACCTACCCGAGCGTTTTGACTTGACCTATAAAGGAAGTGACAATGAGTTGCACCGTCCTGTGATGATTCACCGTGCACCCTTTGGAAGTTTAGAGCGATTTGTTGCCATTTTACTCGAACATACCGGCGGGAATTTCCCACTTTGGTTAATGCCAGAGCAAGTGATCATTCTTTCGGTGAGTGAGAAGTATGAAAAATACGCTGAAAAAGTTTCAAATCAGCTGAAAAATAGCGAAATTCGCGCTCTCATCGACAATCGAAATGAGACGATTGGGAAGAAAATTCGAGATGCACAATTGAATAAATTCCCCTACATGCTCATCGTGGGTGAGAAAGAAGCCGCTGAAAACACTGTTGCTGTGCGCAACCGCGTGGAAGGCGATACGGGTTCAATTACCATTGAAACTTTCATCGAAAAGATTCAAGCCGAAATTGAAGCCAGCAGTTCAAAATTTGAGGTTTAATTAAAATAGACGACCATAGCAATACGTAGAAGAAGGACTAACCGTCCAGGCCGAGTTATCAAGGAAGATCCGCACAGGATTAATGAAAAAATCACTGCGCAAGAAGTGCGCTTGGTTGGTGATAACGTTGAAGTTGGTGTTTACCCACTCAGAAAGGCTATCAATATCGCGCAAGAACTCGAATTAGATTTGGTGGAGATATCTCCCAAAGCTTCTCCCCCAGTGTGCAAGATTCTGGAATATAAAAAGTTCTTATATGAACAAAAGAAAAGAGAGAAAGCACTAAAATCTAAAGCGACTAAGGTTATCATTAAAGAAATCCGTTTCGGACCTCAAACCGATGAGCACGATTACGAGTTTAAAAAGAAACACGCCGAGAAGTTCTTAAAAGAAGGCGCCAAATTAAAGGCCTTCGTATTTTTTAAAGGACGTTCTATCGTGTTTAAAGAACAAGGGCAGATTTTGTTGCTTCGCTTAGCGCAAGATTTAGAAGAACTTGGTAAAGTGGAACAACTTCCGAAACTAGAAGGGAAGCGAATGACCATGTTTATTAGCCCTAAAAAACCAAAATAAGAGAGTACAATAACTAAATAAAGAGCAATGCCAAAAATGAAAACTAAATCCTCTGCTAAAAAGCGTTTTAAGCTTACAGGCAGTGGTAAAATCAAACGTAAGCATGCTTTCAAAAGCCACATCTTGACCAAAAAGTCAAAAAAGCGCAAGCTTAAATTGACACACTCAGGATTGGTACACGAAAGTGATGCCGACAACATCAAAGAACAATTACGCTTAAAATAAGCTTTGTTCCGGTTAAATTAATTCAACAACCCTGTTGCGGGCTTTAAAAGTGTAACTCTACCGCCTTGTAACAAAAAAGAAAAAAGAAATGCCAAGATCAGTAAACTCAGTTGCTTCAAGAGCACGCAGAAAAAAAGTTTTAAAGCAAGCCAAAGGATACTTTGGACGCCGTAAAAACGTGTGGACCGTAGCGAAAAATGCAGTGGATAAAGCCATGCAATACGCCTACCGTGACCGCAAAACCAAAAAACGTAATTTTAGATCTTTATGGATCACACGTATAAACGCAGCTGCGCGTTTACACGGAATGTCGTACAGCCAATTCATGGGAAAAATTCACGCAAACAATATCGAATTGAACCGTAAAGTTCTTGCCGATTTAGCGATGAATCACCCTGATGCATTCAAAGCTATTGTCGACAAAATCAAATAATGTTTATACATTGTACTCCAATAAAAAACCAGCCTTTTGGCTGGTTTTTTTTATTTGTAATAGCTCCGTTTTAGAAGGGCAAATCACTATCATCGTCATTAAACGAAGAACCAAAGGCCTCTCCAGCAGATGGAAACTGTTCTGGGGGAATAGTATCGTTCATTTTAGACGGAAATTCATAGGGAGAATCAAACGTTTCTAAGTTGTCAAATTTCCCTAAGTGACCTAAGAATTTTAAACGAATATTATCCAAACCACCATTACGGTGCTTGGCGACAATAAACTCTGCTTGCCCAATGGACGATGTTCTTTCTTCATCATCCCATTCATCAATTCCATAGTACTCCGGACGATAGATAAAAGAAACAATATCGGCGTCTTGCTCGATAGCTCCAGATTCTCTTAAGTCAGAAAGTATCGGGCGTTTTGTTCCTCCCCTAGTCTCTACTGCACGAGAAAGCTGTGATAAAGCAATAACGGGAACATCCAATTCTTTTGCTAAGGCCTTTAGGTTTCGTGATATCGTAGAGATTTCTTGCTCTCTGTTACCTGTTTTGTTAGTAGCCCCAGCGGTCATCAACTGTAAATAATCAACAATTATCAATTTAATCCCATATTGTGAAGACAAACGGCGGGCTTTGGCACGTAGGTCAAATATTGAGAGTGAAGGTGTATCATCAATATAAAGTGGCGCTTTTTCTAAATCCCCAACTTTTACATTTAATTGTTCCCATTCGTGACTTTCGAGTTTACCTGTACGTAATTTTTCTGAGGACAAGCCTGTTTCTGCCGATATCAAACGGGTGATTAATTGAACCGAAGACATTTCCAGCGAGAAGAACGCTACTGGGGTTTGTTTCATTACTGCAATGTTACGCGCCATGGAAAGGGTAAGCGCCGTTTTCCCCATCCCCGGACGCGCTGCAATAATGATTAAATCGCTAGGCTGCCAACCAGAGGTTAAAGCATCAAGCTTTTCAAAACCTGTAGCCACTCCACTAAGCCCTTCTTTTTTGGCTATTTCTTCGATACGCTTCTTGGCTTGAATGACCAAATTTTGGGCAGATTCTGAAGACTTTTTAATGTTCCCTTGGGTAACATCATAGAGCTTAGATTCTGCTTCGTCAAGTAAATCAAAAACATCTATTGAATCTTTGAAGGAGCTCTCAATAATCTCATTAGATATTTTTATCAGACTGCGTTGAATGTATTTTTGCAGGATAATTCTTGCGTGAAATTCAATGTGGGCAGAAGTAGATACTTTTTTTGACAACTGCACTAAATAGAAGTCTCCACCTACTTTCTCTAGGGTTTCATTTTTTCGCAATTGAGAAGAGACCGTAAGTAAATCAATGGGCTCAGAGCTTTCAAACAACTGGTGTATGGCTTCAAAAATGTGTTGGTGTGCTTCTTTGTAAAAGGCATCGATTTGTAAAATATCAATTACCTCGTCTACTCCTTTTTTGTCGATGAGCATAGCCCCTAGAACTGCTTCTTCAAGGTCTACTGCTTGCGGGGGTATTTTACCTTTTTCAAGGTTTACTATTCCAGTGTTTGAGCGTGCTGGTGCAATTATTGGTTTCCGTTCTTCCATTGGTTAAATGTAGAGAAATTGTACATGAGAAGCAGGGTTATTGCAGCACGAACTATTGGCTAAACAATAAACACAAGCTGTTTATAAGTCAGAAAAAATGTTGATAAACCTGAAAAGCCTAGCCTTTAAAGACTCCCATTTGATCGAACTTATCGCGACGTTGTTCAATAAGCTGTTCAGTAGACAATTTGTCTAAGGCTTTAAAGTCTTTAATTATTTCTGACTTTACGGTTTGGAACGCAGTTTCCCGATCATAGTGAGCGCCACCGAGTGGTTCTTTAATGATCTTGTCTACTAACTTTGCTTTTTTCATGTCGGTAGCAGTCAATTTTAATGCTTCAGCCGCCTGTTCTTTATATTCCCAACTACGCCATAAAATTGAGGAACAAGACTCTGGTGAAATAACCGAATACCAAGTATTTTCTAACATATTGATTCGATCTCCCACACCTATTCCAAGTGCACCACCTGATGCTCCTTCGCCAATAATAACAACAATAATAGGTACTTTAATGGAGAGCATTTCATAAATATTTCGTGCAATAGCTTCTCCCTGACCACGTTCTTCCGCTTCAAGACCAGGATAAGCTCCTGGCGTATCAATGAATGAAACTATTGGTAGGCCAAATTTTTCGGCAGACTTCATCAAGCGTAAGGCCTTGCGGTATCCTTCAGGGTTTGCCATACCAAAATTGCGGTACTTTCGTGTGGCAGTATTGTAACCTTTTTGGGTTCCAATAAACATGAAGGATTGGTCATTGATTTTTCCGAGGCCACCAATCATGGCTTTGTCATCGCGTACATTGCGGTCACCGTGAAGTTCTAAAAATGTATCTCCGCACAGGGCTTTAATGTAATCTAAGGTATAGGGTCTAGATGGATGACGTGACAATTGAACTCTTTGCCAAGGAGTTAAATTCCCATAAATATCTTCTTTTGCAGCTTTTAGTTTTTCTTCAAGTTGCTCGCAAGTATCGGTTACATCAATTTCGTTTTCATCTCCAATGACACGGCATTTACTGAGCTGTTCATTGATTTCTTTAATCGGTAATTCAAAATCTAAATATTCCATTGGTTTCAATGTATCAATCAAAGGTATAAATTTTTAGTTCTGTAACACACTTTTTTCGCGTTGGCGTTTATAAATTCCGTTGCCAATTACTCCACCTAAAATTATGAGAACACCAACATAAAACTGAGCACTCATTAGTTCTTTTTCACCAAAAATTACAAGTGAGAATAAGATGCCATAAACGGGTTCTAGGTTGAGCGAAATCATCATGGTAAAAGGCGTTACATGCTTGAGAATTTTCACTGAAGCTATTGTTGCATAACCTGTGCAAACGGTAGCTAGAAGCACCAGCCACAACCAATCATCGTACGTTAACCGGCTAAAGCCTGCAACGGTTTGTTCTGAAAAAAACAGGACAAGGGTGAAAATAAGACCACCGGTTAACAATTGATAAAATGAAATAGGATTCGCCGGATAGTGTTGAATAAGCTTACCATTCAACAATGAAAATAATACAGAAAGGAGGGTGCAGAGCAATGCAGTTACGATTCCTAACATGTTTTCTTTTTGCACTCCAAAAATGAGATACAAACCGAGTATTACAAAAAGACCAAAAAAGACTTCATAAAAACGGAAGGGTCGCTTGTAAATGAGCGGCTCTAAAAAGGAGGTCATTAAAGAAGCAGAAGAAAGTATGGATAGGGTTAGTGAGATGGAGGAAATTTTTATAGCATAAAAAAAGAGTAACCAGTGCAAGGAGATAATAACCCCACCCAAAAGATAGTATTTAAATGCCCCGGGGTGTAGCTTAAACGAGTTTGGAGAAAAAAGAATGAAATATAGCGCAATTGAAAGTGCTCCAACCATCATTCGAAACCATACAATGGCAGAAGAATCAAGATCAATTAGTGCTCCCAAAATAGAGGTAAAGCCCCAAATAAAAATGATAAAGTGAAGGTGAATTAAACTCTTTGTTCTATCGCTTTGCATAGTTTAAAAGACCTAGGGCTAAGAGTGAAAATAGTAACAGCGGTAACCATGCGGCAAGTGCTGGAGAGAAATTTGATTTGGCCACCATGACCCCAAAAATTTTATCAAAAAAGATAAAAATGAATCCCAATGCAATACCAAAGGCCAAATTTACACCCATCCCTCCTCTTCGCTTAAAGGATGAAACTGCAACAGCAATTAAAGTTAAAATAAAGGCTGAAACAGGCAGACTATAGCGTTTATGACGAACCAAAAGATGTTGATTAATTAGCACCGAACCACTGCGTTCTTCTGCTTCAATAAAATCATTAAGCTCAAACATAGAAAGGGTTTCTGCCTTGTAGTTTAGTGGAGCAAGGTCTTGAATGGAAAAATCAAAAAGAGTATCGCGAACATTGTCTTGTTCGAGGTATTCTTCATCACCCACTATGGTTCTCTTTTTGTAGTTTACCATACGAAATATGGAGTCTTTTTCTAACCACCGTAAGGATTGTGCCATGATCTTGAAGGTCATTGTATCACCTTCAAAATGTTCAAGCGCAAAATCCAATGCACGTTTTCTGGTCGGATTATAATTACTCACATAAATAAATTCCTTATCATTAATTTGCTTGAAAAGGTTGGTGGTTTTTCGATCATTCTTTCGTTTAATCAAATACTTGAATGAAAATTCATTAAACCCCTCACTGGCTTTAGGTACGATAAACATCCCTGCTAAAAAAGCAAAGCTAGCAATCATGGTCGCAGAAATGAGATAAGGGCGTAGAAAACGGTTGAATGAGATCCCTGAACTCAGAATGGCAATAACTTCGGTATTATTCGCCAATTTAGAGGTGAACCAAATAACGGCCAAGAAGAGAAAAATAGGGAACAAAAGATGTCCAAAATACCATGTAAAATCTACATAATAACTGATAATCTCCCCTAAAGGAATTTCGTTTTCCTTAAACTTATCAATCTTTTCAGCTACATCTACCATTATCCCAATGGGAATAAACAAAAGCAGCATGACAAAAAAGGTTGTCAAATAACGTTTTATGATGTAGGTGTCTATCAGTCTAAACATATTACAAACGTTTGTCCATTTGTTTAACCATTTTGTCTTTCCAAGCGGTGAATTCACCCGCTAAAATCTTTTCTCTCGCTTGGCGAACTAGTGCGAGGTAAAACCCTAGGTTGTGTATGGTAGCAATTTGCTTTCCAAGTAATTCATTCACAGAAAACAAATGTCGTAAATATGCTTTAGAGTAGGCTGTATCTACAAACGTATGTGCATCTGGATCGATTACTGAGAAGTCATTTTCCCATTTCTTGTTTTTAATATTGATGGATCCCTCAAAGGTGTAGAGCATCCCGTTACGGGCGTTTCTTGAAGGCAATACACAATCAAACATATCTACACCCAATGCGATATTCTCTAGCAGGTTTATTGGGGTTCCTACCCCCATCAAGTAGCGTGGTTTATCTTCGGGGAGTATGGCGCATACCACATCAGTCATGGCATACATTTCTTCAGCCGGTTCACCAACCGATAATCCTCCTATGGCGTTTCCAGGAGCTTCTCGTGAGGCGATAAACTCGGCAGATTGTTGTCTTAAATCTTTGTAGGTGCTTCCTTGAACAATAGGAAAAAGGGTTTGTTCATAGCCGTAGAGAAATGGACTTTTTTTGTCCTGCTCTAAACAACGGTCTAACCAACGGTGGGTCATGTGCATGGATGCCTTTGCATAGTTATATTCGCAAGGGTAAGGTGTACACTCATCAAAAGCCATAATAATATCAGCGCCAATTTGGCGTTGAATGTCGATTGCATTTTCTGGCGTAAATACGTGGTAAGACCCATCAATATGCGATTTGAATTTAACTCCTTCTTCTTTTATTTTTCTGTTGGCAGACAGTGAATAAACCTGGTAGCCTCCAGAGTCGGTCAATAAAGGGAGATCCCACCCCATGAATTTATGCAATCCACCTGCTTGCTGTAGAATCTCTGTTCCCGGGCGCAAATAAAGGTGGTAGGTGTTTCCTAAAATAATATCAGGATTGATTTCATTTTTAAGGTCGCGCTGGTGTACCCCCTTTACTGTGGCGGAAGTACCTACAGGCATAAAGATTGGGGTTTGAATTTTCCCGTGAGCGGTAGTTATTTCCCCAGCGCGTGCTTTACTACCGGGGTCGGTATGCAATAAGCTAAATTCCATCCAATTGTTTAAGCGGTAAAGATACGGAAGTGCGTGTGACTAGCGAAAAGCAGTTCAAGGAAAAACAGTTAATCTAACGTGCATTAAAACGAGGGGAAGTCAAATTAAAATTGTTGGTAATCTTTGATAAGTTCGTTCAAGAAAGTAGTAGATAATCTTTGGTGAACGCTTATTTTTGTGGTTCAATAATTTAAACCAAATGTCAACATCACCTACAACACAGGATATCGTAACGCAAGTGCGCCGTGATATCCTTCGCATGGTTCACAAAGTTAACTCTGGGCATCCAGGAGGATCACTAGGCTGTGCCGAATTTTTTGTTTGTCTTTACAACGAAATCATGGAATTGAATGAGGGCTTCAACATGGACGGTGTAAATGAAGATTTATTCTTCCTTTCCAACGGACATATTTCACCTGTTTTTTATAGTGTTTTGGCTCGTAAAGGATATTTTCCCGTGGAAGAACTCAATACCTTCCGCCTGATTGATTCACGTTTGCAAGGACACCCCACAACGCATGAAGGATTACCAGGTGTTCGCATCGCCTCTGGCTCATTAGGGCAAGGACTGTCTGTGGCCATTGGAGCTGCTCAGGCAAAAAAACTAAATCAAGACAACAAATTGGTTTATGCACTTATGGGAGACGGTGAACTTCAAGAAGGACAAAACTGGGAAGCCATTATGTATGCATCAGCTAAAAAAGTTGATAATTTAATCGCAACGGTAGACCTCAACGGGAAACAAATTGATGGTTCAACGGATGAAGTATTGCCCATGGGAAGTGTTGAAGACAAATTCAAGGCCTTTGGCTGGGAAGTATTAACCATTGAAAATGGAAACGATTTAGCGGCGATTAAACGTGCGCTTCTGGAAGCGAAAAGTAGAACAGGCAATGGAAAACCCATTTGTATTTTAATGAAAACCGAAATGGGAAATGGTGTTGACTTCATGATGCACACACATGCTTGGCATGGAAAAGCACCCAACGATGAACAATTGGAAAGTGCATTGGCACAAAACCCAGTAACCTTAGGAGACTACTAACCAAATAAAGCATTAAACATGATCGAATATATCAATCAAGGTTCTCAAGACACACGTTCTGGTTTTGGTGCCGGACTAACAGAACTCGGGCGAACTAACCCAAACGTTGTAGCCCTTTGTGCTGATTTAATTGGCTCCCTAAAAATGGACCAATTTATAGCAGAAAATCCTGAACGCTTTTTTCAAGTAGGAATTGCTGAAGCGAATATGATGGGAATCGCTGCTGGTTTAACCATTGGTGGTAAAATCCCGTTTACTGGAACATTTGCCAATTTCTCTACTGGACGTGTTTATGATCAAATACGTCAGTCCATTGCCTACTCAGGGAAAAATGTAAAAATCTGTGCTTCACACGCCGGAGTAACCCTTGGAGAAGACGGTGCAACACACCAAATTTTAGAAGACATAGGACTAATGAAAATGCTTCCCGGTATGGTAGTCATTAATCCTTGTGATTTTAATCAAACCAAAGCGGCAACAATTGCTATTGCAGAACATCAAGGGCCTGTTTATCTTCGTTTTGGACGCCCAAAAGTAGCCAACTTTACCCCTGCCGATCAAACATTTGAAATTGGTAAAGGCATTCGTTTACAAGAGGGTAGCGATGTAACCATAGTTGCAACTGGACATTTGGTTTGGGAGGCACTAGAAGCTGCCAAAACTTTAAAGGATAAAGGTATAACTGCAGAAGTAATAAACATACATACCATTAAACCTTTAGACCAAGAAATAATTTTAAACTCTGTGGCAAAAACAGGAGCCATTGTTACTGCAGAAGAACATAATTATCTTGGCGGACTGGGCGAAAGTGTGGCACGCGTGTTAGCAGAAAACAAACCAACACCACAGGCATTTGTCGCAACACAGGACACTTTTGGTGAGTCTGGAACGCCTGCACAACTAATGGAAAAATATGGTTTAAACGCCAATGCCATTGTTAAAGCGAGTGAAAAAGTAATTCAACGAAAATAACCCATGAGAGCCTTTTGTCTTACCCTCCTACTTTGTACGCTATTTTTCACTCCTCTTTTTGCCCAGCTTAGCTTTGGGGTAAAAGGAGGACTGAATTACGACTCTTTTGGTGACTTTACACCAACAGACGTTTCACTACCCAACCCACAAGTAGATGCTAGCACAGGTTTTCATCTGGGCGTATTTACCAATATTGACTTGCTAACATTTTACGTTCGCCCCGAATTACAATACAGTAAAAGTGAAAGCAGTCTTGGTGCTGGTAGTTTGACACTAAATAAATTAGAAGCGCCTGTCCTCTTAGGCTACAAAATATTAGGCCCTTTAAGTGTTTTTGCTGGACCGGCGTTCCAATATATTTTTTCAGAGAAAGGAAAGGAAATTAGTCTTGGAGAATTAAAGGAAGATTTTACTGTAGGACTGCAAATTGGAACACGACTCAAGCTTGGACGTTTTGGTGTAGGGATACGCTTTGAACGCGGGTTCACAGACAATGAGATTGCCCTTTTAGGGAACAATAACGTAGACCTTACAGGGAAAGCAGATACGCGATCCAAACAATGGATTTTTAGCGCTTCTTACGATCTAAAGCTGAAAAAAAAGGGAAATAAAAATAACGAAGACCGCTACTAGGCGTTGTCGTTGTCTAAATAATCTGGTATACCGTCACCATCTGTGTCATCAGGGATACCGTCTTCATCAGCATCATACTCGGCTATGGTATTAACACCATCACCATCGTCATCTGGATCGGCATAATTAGGGATATCATCCCCATCCGTATCATCGTTGAACGGATTTCCATCTCCATCAACATCTTCATCAATGGATAAGATTCCATCAAAATCATGATCGGCTTGGTTGGTAGTGAAAACATTTACACTAAACATCAATGGTGAGTAAGCAGGTATTCCTGTACGTGCGTTAGCAAAATAGCCTAAACCAGAAGGAAGGAAGAAGATCCCCTGCCCATAATTTTCAAAATTGATGGTTCCGTCTTGATTTTGCGTGTAGGTCCCCGGCGCAATCTCACTTACCCCATAACGAAAACCGGTTATTACAGAAGTGTTATCTAACCAGATTGGCACCGCACTTTCATCAAATGTACTTCCGTCCAACAACTTTCCTCTGTACGTCAAATAAACAGAATCTACAATAGAGGAGCGTCGTTCCAGACCACTCCCTTGTCGTGCGACAAGGTGATACATCCTGTGTTCGATGGACTGCCCATCTGTAGTATTTACTGTCACTACTTGACTGTTCACAAAATCAAGAAGCGGGGTTTTGTTGGCCGCATCGCCTGCAAGGGTATCTAGTTCAATTTCTACATCTGTGGTGGCAGATGCAAAGGCCTCATAATTGTAGGTGTGTGTAGATAAATACTCACGCAAGAGAAGATCATCTGCAGCTGCTTGTTCTGTGAAATCACGTTGTTCTTCGGCGTCATCATCATCATTAGAAGAGCACGCTATGAACAAAAAAGACATAGCAGAAAAAAGTAGTAGTGTGTGAAAGCCTTTTTTCATGGAAAAAATTTGAGCCGAAAGATACAATTTTACTTTATTTTAGTCCTTGATTTTAACGCTATTTTAAATGAGAATTGACCAGTACTTGTGGTGTGTACGCTATTTTAAATCACGAAATATTGCGAGTAATGCCTGTAAAAAAGGACACATTAAAATTAACGGACAGGTTGTAAAACCCTCGCGGGAAGTATTGCGTCTGGATCGCGTAGAGGTGCGTAAAGATCAAATTAATTATCAAATGACAGTTTTAGACTTTCCAAAATCTCGTGTAGGAGCTAAACTGGTTGATATTTACCGTATGGATACCACCCCGCGGGAAGCTTTTGAACAAAGAGATTTACAGCAACTTTCACAAGACTATTACCGCGAAAAAGGAGAAGGACGACCAACCAAAAGAGACCGTCGAGACCTTGACGATTTTCTTTGGGAAGACCAAGAAAAAGAAGATTAGACACTCGCCCTGTAGCGCAAGGTAGAATACGCAACACCAAAATCGTTGTGAACAAGCTGCGAAAGGTTCAATTCTTTTAATCCAATTTTAATTAGTGCTTGATGATGTATGGCGTGATCAAGACAATAGATTAATTCACGCTCAATGGATGTGGCTACAAGCTGCCCTTGCGCTTCTTCACTATGAAGTAGTAATTCCCCTGAGGGATTTATTTCCTCAAGTTGATTTTTGAGTTGCTTTAATTTTTGAAGGGCATATTCTAGATCGGTTTCTATTCTTCGATCGCGTTCTCGGTTTTCATAGTTTAACGCTCCAAGAGAAATTCCTTTGAGCAAACAGGTATAGAACTCATAGGTGTGACGCAGGTGTTCTGCAATTGATACGCCATTTAACCATTCTGATTTATGGGTATACTGGTTCTGATTCAAAGATTGGCATAGAACAATTAGGTCTTGCCACAGGTGTAGATGAAGATGCATATGGATTTAGCGCAGTGCGGTTTGGATCAATTCGGTTAAAAATGGTTTCAGCCTTTTGGGCGATATACCCAGTCGACGGTTCTGTTCACTAATTTCATAAATAATTTTCATATGAGAAAAAATATCCTTGTAGGCTTGAATTATAGAATAGTTAGCATCATAGATATGTGTAGGTTCTGCATTGACACCATTAATCTCCATCAATTGAAAATTCTCTCCGTTTAAAAGCGAATCCCAATTGAGGTATTTAACATCAAATCTACCGTAATAAAACCCGGGTAGTTGATTGGCCCAATGGTCTAATAAATCACACAAAGCCTTCGTGTTGAGTTGTTTTCCATCGTTGAATTGTGTACCTAAATTATGGCTTCCAATGGGTTCTATTAGGCGCTTTTCGCCAAGTACTGAAGTTTCATTCCATTCTAAATCCACTCTAGCTTTGATTGTCTCCCAACGATGTGCCACACGAATTTCGGCTTTGAGCAATGCTTCCCACGTTCTTATTCCATCGCCCACCAAACAACAAAATCCTTTTGTGGTTATGGAGGAAATACGTCCTTTCTTCTGATGGGGGAAACGTGTGTAAAGTAATGCAACTTCGTTTGGATAATCACAATAGGTTTGAAGTAAAAGTTTGTTGTGTTTACTTGCGGTTAAGGCTTCTTTCAATTCTTGCGCATTATTGACCAAATAAATTCCTTTACCTCGCTCTCCATTATCAGGTTTAAGCACCAAAGGGAAAGAATGTTTTTCTTTGTCTAATTGAGCTGTAAGTGCTGTAAAAGAGATGGAGCGCTCAATAGAAAGTGTTGGTGGGTACCATGTTTTAGGAAGCTTGCGCAAATAACTGTATTTGGAGGTGTTTACTGCCCCACTGTTATTCATAATAGGATTTGTGGCGGTAAAATAGGTAGTGTATCTGGCTTTAAGTGCTAGTATAGCCCAATTGAAATATGCCGGAATATAAAACAGCCAAAAGGGCCAAAACTCAAAGCGGTAAAATCGCTGAAATTGACTCATTTTCTCCCGCGAAATTTCACCCAATTAATATCTGCTCTATCGCGTAACTCCTGCGGGTTTTCTTGCCATTTCTTTTGGGTATCAACCCATCTGGTTTTATAAAACAAATACAACTTATTGTCCTGAATAATATAGGCTTTAGGGTTTACCTCTACAGTCTTACCTTTTACCATGGCAAAGGCACACCATCCTCCATATTGGGGTAAATAAGCTGTTGGATTTTCTTTAAACAGCGTTTTGTTCGTCTCTGAAGAAAAATGATAGATTGCCCCCTCCCACTCGACAGAAATGGTAGCCTCTCCTTGCGTTGGTTGTACAGCAGAAAAATAACTTACTGCATCATAGCCGTTCAATGCAAGCTGCTGCGCATCTAGATTTTTAGATTGACAAAATAGTATAATAGGAAGCATGTAAAAAATGCACAACAAATGTTTCATTCAAAAATTGATTTCACAACTAAGATAGCGATAAGCCAACATTCCATTCAAATCTTTTTACCTTTGTTAACACACCTAAAATATGGCTACAAACAACGATTTAATATTTGATGCAACGCGCATTTCAGATTCCACGCTCAGAATTGCTTATCAGATTTATGAGGCTAATTTTGATCGTAAAAAAATCTATTTGGTTGGTATTGCAAAAAATGGTCTGGTCTATGCACAGCGCATAAAAGCCTGCCTGGAGTCAATCGCTAGCTTAGAGGTTGTATTGGTTGAATTGAAGGTGAACAAAAAACAACCTCTTGAAGACATTCACTGTTCTATTGCCTTAAGCGAATTAAAGAACCAGTCTGTTGTTTTGGTTGACGATGTTTTAAATACAGGAAGTACGCTAATGTATGCTGTAAAGTACCTCCTCGATGTTCCTTTGGATCAACTCAATACTGCTGTTTTGGTTAACCGTAACCACAAAAAATTTCCTGTTAAGGCAGATTTTAAAGGTGTTTCATTGTCTACCTCAGTAAATGAACACATAGAAGTTCGTTTTGAAGGGGACGCTGCGGGTGTATATTTAACCTAATTTCAGCAGTAATTCATTTACTACTTCTTGCGGGGTTTTGTGATTGATATCCAAGGTATGTTTTGCTTTTCGGTAATACGAACTGCGTTCGAAAAGATGTTTACCTATAAATTCGGTCAAATCTTCTTCGCTTTCTAAGTGTGCAATTAATGGACGTTGTGCTTTTTCAACTTTTAGTCGTTCTACCAAAACAGGAATAGAAGCGTTTAGATAGAATGAATGGTGTTGAGAGGAAGAGATTTTTTCCATATTATCAAAATAGCAAGGAGTACCTCCTCCAAGGGCGATTACCGCAGCTTCATTTCGCTCAAGTATATTCATCAAGGCGTTGCGTTCTCTTTTTCTAAACGCCAGTTCCCCTTCTTCTTTGAAAAGTTTACCGATAGATTTATTTGCTTGATTTTCAATGTATTGATCTAGATCAATAAAAGTTAAATTTTTACTTGCGGCAAGTGATTTTCCTACGGTAGACTTACCGCATCCCATATAGCCGATTAAAAAAATTGATTTCAAAACACCATTTTATTTCGCCAATAAATTTAGTCAATATGATGATGATTTTTCTTTTTTTGCATGTATATTTGCACCCGAAAAAGAAAAGACTTGGTAGCTCAGTTGGTAGAGCATCTCCCTTTTAAGGAGAGGGTCCTGGGT
>WTJU01000009.1:3925-16424 GCA_011526285.1 Candidatus Arcticimaribacter sp. | reverse complement strand
GTTAGGGCAGGAGTCCATGTAATTTGGTGACCAAATTTATCGGCTATTGCGTTACTTACTTTCACTGCTTGGTCGATAACTTCTGGGCCGATACCGTCGCCGGCCAAAAGGGCAATATTCATGTTCATATTTAGCGTACTATACTGTTTAACATTTTTTCGGTGGCCTTTATGGCAGAAACTGTTTGGTCTGAATCCAAGCCACGGGTTACAAATTCTTTTCCTTCGTTTAGCCAAGTAATGCTCGTTTCACACAACGCGTCAGAATGGCTTCCGGGAGGGATATGTACCGCATAATCAATAAGCTGCGGCAATTGTTTTTTCTTCTTTTTATAAATTTTGCGAATGGCATTTAAAAACGCATCGTATTGACCATCCCCAGAAGCATTTTCTTCTAGCATTTCTCCCTCCATTTCTACCGCAACTGTGGTTGAGGGTTGTAAACCTTTTGAGTGGGTTAACACATATGATTTTATTACCACGTGCTGTTGCTGTGCTTCACTGTCTAAAACATCAGAAATAATGTAGGGTAGGTCATGGGTTGTGACTTTTTGTTTTTTGTCTCCCAATTCAATAATTCGTTGGGTAACTTTCTTTAGATCGTCATCATTTAAAGTCAAACCTAATTCTTGTAGGTTTTTAACAATGTTGGCTTTACCGGAGGTTTTGCCCAGGGCATAGGAGCGCTTGCGTCCGAAACGCTCAGGGAGTAAATCATTAAAATACAGATTCTTTTTTGAGTCTCCATCTGCATGAATACCCGCTGTTTGGGTAAATACATTTGCGCCAACAATGGGTTTATTGGCAGGGATACGAAAGCCCGTAAAAGTTGCAACCAACTGACTTACTTTGTACAGCGATTTTTCTTTAATGTTGGTACTCACCTCTGGAATAAAATCGTTGATGACAGCAACTACAGAGGCTAAGGGTGCGTTTCCTGCGCGTTCTCCCATTCCATTAACCGTTAAATGCAAGCCATTTATTCCTGCTTTTACTGCTTCCATGGCATTGCTCACACCTAAATCGTAGTCGTTATGTCCATGAAAATCAAAATGAAGATCAGGATAGCGAGAAATAATTTCACTTAGATATTTAAAAGTTTCTGTTGGGGTTAACACACCCAATGTGTCGGGTAACAAGACACGTTTTATGGGTTGCGTGTTTAGAAAATCTAAAAAGGAGTAAACATAATCGGGTGAATTGCGCATCCCATTGCTCCAGTCTTCTAAATATACATTGGTTGCGATACCATTTTTTTGGGCAAGAGCAATGCTGTCTTTAATGTGTTCAAAATGAACTTCAGCAGTTTGTTTTAGTTGATAGGTCAAGTGATTGAGTGACCCTTTGGTTAGAAGGTTCTGCACCTTGGCACCTGCTTCTTGCATCCATTGAATAGATACTCCTTTATCAACAAACGTTAGAATCTCTACTTTATCGAGATAGTTATTTTCTTTCGCCCAATTGGTGATGCGTTTAACGGCATTGAATTCTCCTTCAGAAACGCGTGCTGAAGCTATTTCTATTCGATCTACTTGAAGTTCTTCTAGCAAGAGTTGGGCTAAGGTCAATTTTTCTGAAGCCGAAAAGGAGACCCCTGAGGTTTGTTCACCATCCCGAAGGGTGGTGTCCATAATTTCAATCTTGCGTGTAGCTACTTCGCCCAAAATAGTTGTTTATAGCGGGGTATTGGCCGCAAAATCGCGGATATTGTCTTTGATGTTGAGTAAATAGTCAATGTCATCAAAACCATTGGTCATGTTCCCTTTTTTGTATGCGTTAATGGCAAATGCTTCACTTTTACCGTTGCTAAGGCTAATGGTTTGTGCTGGTAAATCAACAACTAATTCGCTTGAAGGATCAGCGTCAATAGCCGCAAATATTTCAGCTAAAAATTCTGGAGAAACCTGCACAGGTAAAACACCAATGTTTAAGCAGTTGTTTTTAAAAATATCAGCAAAAAAGCTCGATACTACACAACGAAAACCATAGTCGTATACCGCCCATGCAGCATGTTCGCGTGAAGAACCTGAACCAAAGTTTTTTCCGCCAACTAAGATTTTTCCGCTGTACTTTGGATTGTTTAATACAAAGTCTTCTTTTGGGGTATCATCTTGGTTAAATCTCCAATCGCGGAAGAGGTTATCGCCAAACCCTTTGCGTTCGGTGGCTTTTAAAAAGCGGGCAGGGATTATTTGGTCGGTATCAACATTTTCTATTGGTAGGGGCACAGCTGTACTGGTGAGTACATTAAATTTATCGTAAGCCATAATTTAGAGTAAGGTTCTTGGATCGGTTACTTTTCCTGTGACGGCTGCTGCAGCGGCAACAATTGGACTGGCCAAAAGGGTGCGAGACCCCGGTCCTTGTCTTCCTTCAAAATTTCTATTGGAGGTACTTACAGCGTATTTTCCTGCAGGAATTTTATCATCATTCATGGCCAAACAGGCGGAGCAGCCCGGCTCGCGAAGTTCAAACCCTGCTCGGTGCAATTGGTCTAAAATGCCTTCTTCTTTAATGGCGTTGAGCACTTTATGTGAACCAGGCACTAACCATGCGGTTACATTATCGGCTTTTTTACGTCCTTTTATAATTTCTGCAAAAGCGCGGAAATCTTCTATACGACCATTGGTACAACTACCCAAGAAAACAAAATCGATGGGTTTCCCGAGCATGTCTTCTCCTTCGTTATAGCCCATGTAGGCCAATGATTTTTTATAGGTAGCTTCACCTCCTTCAACTGCATCGGCAGAAGGGATTCCATTGGTAATTCCCATTCCCATTCCTGGGTTGGTTCCATAGGTAATCATGGGTTCAATTTCGCTTGCATCGAAATGGAATTCTTTGTCGAATTGAGCTCCCTTATCTGTAGAAAGTGTTTCCCAGTAGGTCATGGCTTTGTCCCATGCTGCACCAATAGGTGTAAACTCTCTTCCTTTTATGTAGTCGAATGTTTTTTCGTCTGGAGCAATCATGCCTCCACGTGCACCCATTTCAATGGATAGATTACAAACGGTCATACGCCCTTCCATGCTCATGGCGGTGAACACATCGCCAGCATATTCAACAAAATAACCCGTTGCACCAGAGGTGGTTAAACGTGAAATAATGTATAGCGCAACATCTTTTGGGGTCACACCTTTTCCAAGCGTTCCGTTAATGTTGATACGCATACTTTTAGGTTTGGGTTGCATAATGCATTGCGTAGAGAGCACCATTTCAACCTCTGATGTTCCAATACCAAAAGCAATTGCGCCAAAGGCACCATGGGTAGAGGTATGAGAGTCACCACAAACGATGGTAGCACCCGGTTGCGTGATCCCATATTCAGGACCAACTACGTGAACAATTCCATTTTTTTCATGACCAAGACCCCAGTAAGAAATGCCATGAGCGGCAGCATTTTCTTCTAGTGCTTTTAGCTGGTTGGCAGATAGTGGGTCTTCTACTGGTAGGTGTTGATTAATGGTTGGTGTGTTGTGATCAGCTGTTGCAAAGGTGCGTTCCGGATAGAGAACAGGTATATTTCTGTTCTTCAAGCCCAAAAAAGCAACAGGACTGGTCACCTCGTGAACCATGTGACGATCAATGAATAAAATATCAGGACCATCTTCCACTTGCTGTACTACATGCGAATCCCAAACTTTATCAAAAAGTGTTTTCTTCATTTGTGAAGGAATAAAAAAGGTTTAAATATTGGCTGCTTCAACGATTCTAGGAATATCGTCGTCGCTAATTTCTTTTTGTAGATCGGCGAGTTTCAAGAACTCTTGATAAACTCTATCCAATTGTAATTTGTCTAATTCAATGCCTACATTTTTAGCTCGGTAAGCAAGAGCAGCTCTACCACTACGTGCTGTGAGGACAATAGCAGATTCTGTTACGCCCACATCGTGCGGATTGATAATCTCGTAGGTCTCACGGTTTTTAATCACACCGTCTTGGTGAATACCAGAGCTGTGTGCAAATGCATTTGCCCCAACAATGGCTTTATTGGGTTGTACCATCATCCCCATACTTTCAGACACTAATCGACTCGTATCATAAAGCAACTTAGAATTGATGTTGGTGTCTAAATCTAGTGTAGGGTGCTGACGTAAAATCATGACGACCTCTTCCAAAGAAGTGTTTCCGGCACGTTCTCCAATTCCGTTGATGGTACACTCAATTTGACGCGCCCCGTTAATCACACCAGCGATAGAATTGGCTGTGGCCAAACCAAGGTCATTGTGACAGTGGCATGAGAGGGTCGCTTTGTCGATCCCGTTTACGTTTTCTTTTAGGTATTTAATTTTAGCACCATATTCTTCTGGCAAGCAATAGCCCGTAGTGTCTGGTATATTGAGCACAGTTGCGCCAGCTTTAATAACCGCTTCACAAACTTGCGCAAGAAATGCATTGTCGGTTCGTCCAGCATCTTCTGCATAGAACTCTACGTCTTCAACATAGGACTTTGCATGGGCTACGGCTGCTACAGCACGTTCAATTATTTGCTCTCTTGTAGCGTTAAATTTGTGTTGAATGTGTGAGTCAGAAGTACCAATCCCCGTGTGAATACGTGGACGCTTGGCATGTTTTAGTGCCTCGGCAGCGGTGTCTATATCTTTCTTTACCGCACGGGTTAAACCACATACTTTTGCGTTTTTAACCAGCTTGGCTATTTCTTCTACTGAATGAAAGTCACCAGGGCTTGAAATTGGGAATCCTGCTTCTATAATGTCAACCCCAAGTTCATCGAGACGTTCCGCAATAATTAGCTTATTTTTGGTATCAAGCTTACAGCCTGGAACCTGCTCTCCGTCGCGTAATGTGGTGTCAAATATTTCGACCTTGTCTTTTCCCATGGAAACCCTTATAAAACTTAGAACGAAAATACTATTTATTGTCTAAATCACCGTATTTTTACAAAAATTTTATTACGACATCCAAAGGTTTATTGTTAAATTTAATTCACTTAAAAACAGTAAATTAAACACAAATATCGCCCTATGACTAAAGAACATAAAGAAAATTTGTTCATACTAATTAAATCAATGTCGAAATCTGAAAAGCGACAGTTTAAATTGTATGCAGGTAGGGTAGAGGCAAATCAGAATGCCAAGTTTCTACATCTATTCAATTTATTGGATCGTGCTTCAGAATACAACGAGGCTGATATTTTAAAGAAAAAGTTTGTCACCAAACAACAGCTTTCCAACCTAAAAGCACATCTATATCGTCAGCTTCTCATCAGTCTTCGTATGACACCCTCCATTCAAAATGAACGAATGCAAATACGTGAACAACTCGATTTTGCTACGGTACTCTATCAAAAAGGCCTTTACAAACAAAGTTTGAAGCTTTTAGATAAAGCAAAAGCTATTGCCAATCGCTATGAAGAAAAATACGCTGCTTTTGAAATAGTTGAATTAGAAAAAGTAATTGAATCTCAATACATTACCCGAAGCATGAGCAATCGGGCAGAGGAGTTAATTCACGATGCCTCACATTTGGCAGCAGAAAATCAATTGTGTAGTGATCTCTCCAACCTTTCTCTGCAACTATATGAACGTTTGATTAAAGCGGGTTACGCAAAAAGTGATGAAGAGTTTCGCGAGGTAACCAAGTTCTTTTTTGAACGATTACCCAATGTAGAATACGAACAAATGGGTTTTCGTGAGCGAATGTGGTTTTGTAAAGCCCATGTTTGGTACGGACTAATTACGCAAGATTTCCTTGCTAGTTTTAAATTTGCCACCCGCTGGGTAGACCTCTTTGAGCAATACCCAAGAATGATTCCTTCTCATCCAGTATTTTACTTAAAGGCAAATAATTTTCTATTAGAAGCGCTCGCATTACTTAAATATCCTAGTCGCTTTAAACGCGTTCTAAAGAAAATGCAAGCAGTAATAGACGCTACTACTTTCCCTAAAAATGACAATATTCTGGCCTTGAGTTTTCTTTATTCGTACACCAATCAGCTCAACTTATACTTTATGGAAGGTAAGTTTCGCGAGGGATTGGTCGTAATACCTGAAATTTTAGAGCAAATTGAGCAGTATAAAAATCAGATTGATCCTCATCATGTAATGTTGATGTACTACAAGGTTGCTTGTTTGTATTTTGGTGCCGATGAACACGAAAAGGCAATTGTCTACCTCCAACGAATTATTGAAAATAAAGACCTTAAAATGCGAGAAGATTTACTCTGTTTTGCACGTGTTTTAAGTTTATTTGCCCATTATGAAGCAGGCTATGATTACGACTTGGATAAGCACATTCGCGAGACCTATAAATTTTTACTAAAAATGGATGACTTACACGAAGTGCAAAAGTCAATGATAGCATTCATTCGTCGTTTGGGCGACATTTATCCGCACGAACTAAAAGAACATTTTAAAGCCTTGCATAAAGAGTTGAAAGAATATGAAGACGATCCGTATGAACGACGTGCCTTCTTGTATTTAGATATTTTGTCGTGGTTGGAAAGTCGTATTCAAAACCGACCCATAGAGCAAATCATACAGGCAAAGGCTAAGACACATCGTCAGCACAGGCCTTCCATGGAGCCAATGTAGGTAAGGGAGCTACAACGGTCATTAATTCTTTTTTTACAGGGTGTTCAAAACTCAAACTGCGCGCATGAAGGTGAATACTCCCGTCAGGATTTGATCGAGCTGCCCCATATTTAAGATCGCCTTTTATGTGCAAATTTATGGCATTCAATTGTGCCCGTATTTGATGATGCCGCCCCGTCTGCAAATCAATTTCCAATAAACTGTAGCGCTCTAATGATTTAATTCTGCGAAAACGAAGCCGAGCAAACTTGCTATTGGGCACTTCGTTTTTATGTGCAAATGATTTGTTGATTTTAGGTTTTCGCAAAAGCCAATGTTCAAGCTCCGCTTCTTCTGGAGCATTTGCCCCTTCTGTTACAGCCCAATATATTTTTTTAGTTGTTCGTTCTTGGAACTGTGCGTTTAATCGCCCCAATGCTTTAGAGGTACGTGCGAACACCAAAACGCCACTCGTGGGCCGGTCTAGCCGATGAACCACACCAAGAAATACTTCCCCGGGTTTGTTGTACTTTTTTTTGATGTAAGCTTTCGCTAAGTCTACCAAAGGAATATCACCCGTGCGATCTCCCTGAACCAGCAGCCCAGCAGCTTTATTGACCACCAAAAGGTGGTTGTCTTCAAACAGAATATCGTTGGGAGAAAGTGCTTTAATATTGCTCTTTTTCATTGGGAAAACTCCCTGATTTCACATCAGCAGTATATTCAGAAACTGCCTGAGAAATAGTTGTGTGTAAATCTGCATAACGACGCAAAAAGCGAGGACTAAATTCTTTACTCATTCCCAGCATATCATGTAAGACCAAAACTTGACCGTCTACTGCATTACCCGCTCCAATACCAATCACAGGAATTGAAATAGATTCAGCCACTTGTTGTGCTAGTTTGGCTGGTATTTTTTCTAAAACAAGCCCAAAACATCCCAATTCTTCAAGCATTTTTGCATCGCTCAAAAGTTGTTTTGCTTCTGCTTCTTCTTTTGCACGAACGGTATAGGTGCCAAACTTATAGATCGATTGTGGTGTTAGACCCAAGTGACCCATAACAGGAATTCCCGCCTGTAGAATACGTTCAATGGATTGTTTTTCTTGTTCTCCACCTTCCAGCTTTACCGCATGTGCTCCAGATTCTTTCATAATCTTAATGGCAGAACGAAGGGCTTCTTTTGAGTCGGCTTGATACGTTCCAAAAGGAAGATCAACAATAACAAGGGCGCGTTTTGCTGCACGAACAACCGAGCTCGCATGATATATCATTTGATCTAAAGTAATGGGCAGGGTAGTTTCGTGCCCTGCTATAACATTTGAGGCCGAGTCTCCAACAAGAATTACATCTGCACCTGCACCGTCTACAAGACCAGCTAGTGTGTAATCATAGGCAGTAAGCATAGATATTTTCTCCCCATCTTGTTTCATTTGGATGAGTGAGTTGGTTGTTACACGGGGGTAACTTTTTTTGGCAGTAGACATACTTCTTTTTTTCAAAAATACTACTTATTCATAATCATATACCATTTAAGAATTATGAATTACTCTTTAAAGCTAAAGAAGCGTTTAATTGACTTTGTCCATACTAGTAGAACAGATCAATCCATGCCTGTAGAATTGGGCGTAATTTGGGTGCAGTAATTTTTACTTCAAGTAATTTTGTCGTTTTATAAACGGTTAAGAAAGACACTAACTGACAGGCTGGCAGTTTTTTTTACTTGGCACACTGATTGACTATTGTTTGTCAAACTAATTTAAAGTCTAAAATGAGTAAAATAATTGGAATCGATTTAGGAACAACCAACTCTTGTGTTTCTGTAATGGAAGGAAACGAGCCTGTAGTTATTCCCAATGCTGAAGGAAAACGTACTACACCATCAGTCATTGCCTTTGTTGAAGGAGGAGAAATCAAGGTAGGAGACCCAGCGAAACGTCAAGCGGTAACCAATCCTACAAAAACCATTGCATCTGTAAAGCGATTTATGGGGAATAAATATTCTGAATCCTCAAAAGAAGCTTCTACCGTAGCCTATAAAGTTGTGAAAGGCGATAATGATACGCCTAGAGTCGATATTGACGGACGTTTATATACGCCTCAAGAACTTTCGGCCATGACATTGCAAAAAATGAAGAAAACAGCAGAAGACTATCTAGGCCAAGACGTTAGTGAGGCTGTGATTACAGTTCCTGCATATTTTAATGATGCCCAACGCCAAGCGACCAAAGAAGCAGGTGAAATTGCTGGTTTAAAAGTTCAACGTATCATTAATGAGCCTACTGCCGCAGCACTCGCCTATGGTTTAGACAAAGGCGGTGCCGACAGAAAGATTGCTGTTTATGACCTTGGAGGGGGAACTTTCGATATTTCTATCCTTGAATTAGGAGATGGTGTTTTTGAAGTCCTTTCAACCAACGGTGACACTCACCTTGGGGGAGATGATTTTGACCAAGTGCTTATTGATTGGTTAGCAAATCAATTTAAAGAAGCTGAGGGCATGGATCTTCGTGAAGACCCAATGGCATTGCAGCGTTTAAAAGAAGCTGCTGAAAAGGCTAAGATTGAATTATCATCTTCTGCACAAACTGAAATCAATTTACCCTACGTAACCGCTACAGCTTCTGGTCCAAAGCACTTAGTGACCACTTTAACGCGATCTAAATTCGAACAGTTGTCTGATGAATTGGTTCGTCGTTCTATGAGCCCCGTTAAAAAGGCGTTGGAAGATGCAGGCTTAGCAACTTCAGAAATTGATGAGATAATCTTGGTTGGTGGGTCAACACGTATTCCAATCATTCAAGAAGAAGTTGAAAAATTCTTCGGGAAAAAACCTTCAAAAGGAGTGAATCCAGACGAAGTAGTGGCCATTGGAGCTGCTATTCAAGGTGGCGTTTTAACAGGAGATGTTAAAGATGTATTATTACTTGACGTTACACCACTTTCTTTAGGAATTGAAACTATGGGAAGTGTCATGACCAAGTTAATCGAGGCAAATACCACCATCCCAACAAAAAAATCACAAGTGTTTTCTACCGCAGCAGACAATCAGCCTTCTGTAGAAATTCACGTTTTACAAGGGGAGCGTTCTATGGCAGCCGATAATAAAACGATTGGTCGTTTTCATTTAGACGGTATTCCACCTGCACCACGCGGTACACCTCAAATTGAAGTTACCTTTGATATAGATGCTAACGGTATCATTAAAGTAACCGCGGCAGACAAAGCAACGGGTAAAACACAAGATATCCGTATTGAAGCTTCTTCTGGTCTTACAGAAGAAGAAATTGAGAAAATGAAACAAGAGGCAGAAGCAAATGCAGAAGCCGATAAGAAAGCCAAGGAACAAGTAGATAAACTCAACTCGGCAGATCAAATGATTTTCCAAACCGAGAGTCAGCTGAAAGAGTTTGGGGATAAGCTTTCAGACGACAAGAAGAAGCCAATTGAAGCGGCTTTAGAAGAGTTGAAGAAAGCATATGAATCTAAAGACTTGGCAGTCATTGAACCCGCTTTAGACAAAATCAATGAAGCTTGGAAAAATGCTTCGGAAGAAATGTATAAAGCACAAGCCGAAGGACAAGCGCAAGGAGCTCCAGATCCTGCTGCATCAAATGCAACTGGAGATGCCCAAGGCGGTGGGGACGATGTTCAAGATGTTGACTTCGAAGAAGTGAAATAGAAAAATTCTTGCACTAGAAAAAAAGCACGGCCCTAGGTCGTGCTTTTTTAATTTTCCATTCCTAACGGTTTCACTAAATTTGAACAAAAAAGAATGAACAACGCCGACAAACTGGCTTTACTGAACCAGTCTACAAACAACTACCTGCTCAAAACCCTCGACATCTCTTTCACAGAATTGGGCGATGATTATCTCGTTGCAAAAATGCCAGTCAATGAACGTGTATATCAACCAGATCGCGTATTACATGGTGGAGCAACTTTTGCATTAGCAGAAACAGTTGGCAGTGTCGCTTCGTATATTTTTTCAAAAAATGAGGAGCAAATCGTTCGAGGTATTGAAATGTCTGGAAACCACCTACGCTCGGTAAGTAGCGGATTTGTATATGCTCGCGCCGAGAGTATTCACAAAGGAAGAACAACTCAGATATGGCAAATACGAGTCACAGATGACGATGATAAGTTGGTTTCTTTGATAAAGCTAACGACCATTACCTTGCCCAAGAAATAGATGAGAGAAAAAGTAAACGACCTTATAAAACAAGGACAGCCATTTGTGCTTTTTCGTTTGCCTGGTGATGATTTGATTCATTGCTATTATCAAAAAGATTTAACTGCAAATTACACCAGTACATTTACTGAAAGTGGTTTTGTTTTTGCTCCTTTTGCTCAAGCAAATAGACCATTGTTTATACCAGATGTGCATCGCCTCTCATTTGCCTCACCACCCCCGAAAAAAAATATCAATACAACAACAAACTTGCCCCAAGATCAGCGCAAAAACTTTATTGAACAAGTAAGTAGAGCAGTTGAAACCATTAAAGGGGAAACTTTTGAAAAAGTTGTGCTATCCAATGCGTTTACACTTCAATATACTGGTGAAACATTGGAGGTGTTTTACCGCATGGTGCATCAGTATTCAAATGCATTTGTGTACTATTGGTTTCACCCACAAACAGGTACTTGGTTGGGAGCTACCCCTGAACGTTTTTTAAGTTTAGAAAATGAACAATTGTCTACCATGGCACTCGCGGGTACTTTACCCACTGCTACTGCTACATGGTCTAAAAAAGAGATGCATGAACAGCAATTAGTTGTTGCTTCAATTCAACAAGGATTGAGTCGTTATGTACCTGATCATAAAATTAAAATTGGTGAGCGCGAAACTGTTCGTGCAGGAGAGCTACGCCATTTGTGCACCCACATTCAAGCCGAGGTCTCTGGTGTTTCCTTGGCGTTATTGGTTCAAGAATTGCATCCCACCCCTGCGGTAGGCGGACTGCCAAAGGACATTGCGGTTGACTATATTTTAGCGCATGAAGATTATGATCGTGCCTATTACACAGGGTATTTAGGGTCATTTTCAAACGGTAAACAAGCAAATTTATTTGTCAACTTGCGATGTGCGACAGTCTTTGATGACACAATTCGCCTATTTACGGGTGCCGGGATTACCGCTGGGAGTGTTCCAGAGTGTGAATGGGAAGAAATTTGCCGCAAGGCGAATACCTTTCTTACTGTCCTATAATTTTCTTCTAAAATGAAGCGGTTGCCCTAGCGTTTTGTATTTTTGTGGCGCTATGACAAAAATGACCGAGAACCATGCAGTGCAAACGTATTCTTCGATACCGTTGGCGCAGACAATGGTTCAGTTTTGTCGCCTAAAAAACCTTCAACACATTGTTATTTCTCCCGGATCAAGAAATGCACCTTTAACCAAAGGTTTTACAAGTGATGCTTATTTTAAAACCTATAGTATTGTTGATGAACGTTCAGCTGCCTTTTTTGCTTTGGGCATCGCCCAACAACTAAAACAGCCAGTCGCTGTTGTTTGTACATCAGGTTCTGCCTTATTGAATTATTATCCTGCAGTGGCAGAAGCATACTACAGTGATATACCATTGGTTGTTTTATCGGCAGATAGGATGCCACATCGTATTGACATTGGTGATGGACAAACAATTCGACAAACGCAAGTTTTTGAGCCACACCTAGAAGATGCGGCCTACCTAACGCCTGATGTCTCTCATGCCACAGCAACTTTATTGGCTCACCCTACCCAAAACCTATTGGATCAAAAGGCTACCACTGCTGCTATAGAAACCCGACAAAAAGAAATACAGCGTGAAAACGAGATAGCCATTGATCGTGTGTTGAATACTGCACTAACGAGACGCGGTCCGGTGCATCTAAATCTTCCCTTTGAAGAACCGCTTTACAATACCACATCAACGCCTTTACAGTTGAGTCATTTTAGTGCTATATCAGAAGAGGAAGAAAACTTTA
>WTJU01000009.1:0-3825 GCA_011526285.1 Candidatus Arcticimaribacter sp. | reverse complement strand
GCTAATTTCTTTACTGCTCTACAAGCAGATGGAAAAGACTATGTGCAAAGCAATTATTGTTCCCACTTCTTGGCGCAATACAACAACCACCGTCTACAGGGATTAGATTATCTAAAGAAAATTCCTTTTTCAGATTTAAAAGCCTTTGAGTTGATTTGCAATGCGCTCCCAGACAAGATACACCTACAGTTGGCAAATAGCTCAACCATTCGTTATTCACAGTTATTTTCTTTACCAAAACAAAGCGAGGTATACTGTAACCGCGGTACTAGTGGAATTGATGGGAGTACTTCAACCGCCATAGGTGGGGCATGGGTACACTCCCTACCTACAGTCTTCATTACAGGAGATCTAAGCTTTTTTTATGATGCAAATGCCTTGTGGAACGCCTACTTAAAACCGAGCACTAGAATAATTGTAATAAACAATCACGGGGGAGGTATTTTTCGTATCCTTCCGGGTGAAAAAGACACCCCAGCATACGATACCTATTTCGAAACCGTTCAACAACGTTCTGCCAAACAAGTGTGCAGAGACCATGACATTGGGTATCGAAAAGCAAGTAGTAGTTTGGGGTTACAATGGAAATTGAAACGCTTTTTTAAACCGAGTGATCGCCCCCAACTATTAGAAATCTTTACCCCAAGAAAATTGAATGATAAAATCTTGCTCAATTACTTTAAAATGATGCAAGTAGAATAAGGATAAATGACGTAATTTTAAAACAAAAATTTATGACGACAGCGAACTGGACACCAATTAAAGAATACTCTGATATTCGCTTTGAACTTTACCGTGGAGTAGCAAAAATTACCATTAACCGCCCTGAGGTGTACAATGCGTTTAGACCAGAAACCAACAACCAAATGCTAGAGGCAATGGACATTTGTCGTGAACGTAACGACATTGATGTTGTTGTTTTTACTGGAGAAGGAGACAAGGCTTTTTGTAGCGGAGGAGATCAAAATGTTAAAGGAGTAGGGGGCTATGTTGGCGAAGATGGTGTTCCTCGTCTCAACGTTCTCGACTTGCACAAAAAAATTCGTGAAATACCAAAACCTGTAATTGCCATGGTGAACGGTTATGCTATTGGTGGAGGTCATGTTTTACATGTAGTTTGTGATTTAACCATAGCCAGTGAAAATGCAATTTTTGGTCAAACGGGTCCAAAAGTAGGGAGTTTTGACGGTGGTTTTGGCTCTTCCTATCTAGCACGCCACGTAGGTCAAAAGAAAGCAAGAGAAATTTGGTTCTTGTGTGAACAATATTCAGCGCATGAAGCAGAAAAAATGGGCATGGTGAACAAAGTAGTTCCACTTGAAGAATTAGAAGCAACTGTTCTCGACTGGTGTGCAATCATGCAAAAGCGTTCTCCATTAGCCTTACGAATGGTAAAACGTTGCTTGAATGCAGAATTGGATGGACAACACGGTTTAATGCAGTTGGCAGGAGACGCTACACTAATGTATTACCTGATGGACGAAGCGCAAGAAGGAAAACACGCCTTTTTGGAGAAACGAGATCCAAACTTTAAGCAATATCCTAAATTCCCCTAAATCTAAGCAATGCCATTTATTGATGATGAGCAACTAGCCGCTTTATACAAAGAAGTAGATCAAGAAAAGAAGGCTTCGGCCTTCTTTCGAGATCTTCATCAAAAAAGCAAACCTAAATTGCAACTATTAAAATGGTTTCAATTCAGTACAATAGTGCTAGTTCTTCTCCTTATTATAGCTCTAGTTTACACCCAAGCCATACCTGCTGTAGAACCCAATGGCACTGAAGATCCTTTACTCCTTGAACGCATACAACAATTGGAATTGGAGAATAAGATCTTGGGAGGAACAACCAAAGCAATTCAAGAAAGCCTTGAAGATGAAAAGGTTTATACCGTTCAAATCATGGCTTCATCAAACAAAGACATTATGCTTTTTTCAGAGCATTTTGTAAATTTTCGTGCCCATCCACTAAAAAACTTCAACACATATTCATTAGGAAATTTTTCATCGGAAGCAGAAGCAGAAGCTTTTCGTCAAGAATTAATTTCCTTTGGTTTACCCGATGTTTGGGTAACATCCTACCAAAACGGAAAACGAATCTTAATTGACCGTGATGAGTAAAACAGCTATTTGGCTTGAGGCAGCTCGATTAAGAACATTACCGCTGTCTGTTTCTGGTATCATCATTGGTAACGGATTGGCTTTTTTAGCGGGGAATTTCTCCTGGTTGATTTTCTTGTTTTGTTTGCTAACCACCATTGCTTTTCAGGTATTATCGAACTTTGCTAATGACTACGGCGATGGCGTTAAAGGAACCGATAACGATTCGCGTCTTGGTCCACAACGCGTTCTTCAACAGGGTTTACTATCGCGAGCACAGTTGAAACGCGGAATACAAATTAATGTGGTTATTAGCTTACTTTTAGCACTTACGCTCATTGTTCTTGCTTTTGACCAAAACCAATGGATGCTTGCGCTCTTGTTTCTATTGTTAGGAATTGCAAGTGTTGTGGCGGCCATTAAATACACAGTAGGAAAAAATGCCTACGGTTATCGTGCCATGGGCGATCTATTTGTTTTTTTATTTTTTGGTTGTTTGAGCGTCATGGGTTCACACTATCTACAAACCAAATCTTTTGAAGCTTCACTAGTACTCCCTTCAGTTGCTGTGGGTTGTTTGAGTGTTGCTGTACTCAATTTGAATAATCTTCGCGACATGGAAAACGACAAAGTGTCAAATAAAATAACCCTCCCATTGCTTTTAGGGTTTAACGGCGGAAAACGTTACCATTACCTGTTGTTTTTTACCGCATTAATGTCAAGTTTGATTTATACATTTTATCATTCAACAACACCTTTTACCTATCTCTACCTCGTGTTGGTTTTTCCCTTAGGAAAACACCTTTATCGTGTAAAAAAATCTAAAGGAGGGAAATCACTTGATTCAGAATTAAAGGTTGTGGCGTTAAGCACTTTTTTCTATTCACTTCTATTTGTTATTGGATTTTTAATTTCATCATGAAAGCCTACTTCCGAAAACATACACTAGAATTTAAACGTCCAAGCGGCACTTCAAGAGGTATCCTAAAAACCAAAGAGACATGGTTCATAGTCCTTAGTGATAACGGGCGTGTTGGTATAGGGGAGTGTGGACTATTGCGTGGTTTAAGCATAGATGATCGTCCAGATTACGAAGAAAAACTAGCATGGGTTTGTGCACATATTCATCTTGGTTTAGATTTTCTCTATGCTGCTTTAACAGCGTTTCCGTCTATTCAAATGGGTTTAGAATGCGCATTCTTATCATTAAATAGTGCGGATACATTTAGCCTGTTTTCCAACGATTTCACAGCTGGTAAAGCACAAATCCCCATCAATGGTCTTATTTGGATGGGAGATCAACACTACATGCTCGATCAAGTTGAAGAGAAACTAACGCAGGGCTTTAGTTGCATTAAAATGAAAGTTGGGGCCATTGACTTCGAAAAAGAGTTAGAGATATTAAAATCCATCCGATCCCGTTTTTCAAAAGATCAAATGGTTTTACGCGTAGATGCCAATGGAGCATTTGGCGATGATGCTATGGATAAGTTAAACGCTTTGGCCGCTTTAGACCTTCATTCTATTGAGCAACCCATACCACAAGGAAATTGGGATACCATGCGCGAGCTCTGTAAACAATCCCCCTTGCCCATAGCATTAGACGAAGAATTAATTGGTGTTTTTAATACCGAAGATAAAATTGCATTGTTAGAAGAAATTCAGCCACAATTCATCATTTTAAAGCCCAGTTTTATTGGCGGCTTACGCGGTGCTACAGAGTGGA
>WTJU01000072.1:9816-16439 GCA_011526285.1 Candidatus Arcticimaribacter sp. | reverse complement strand
ACAACAAACTTTCCTTTTACAGCGTTTATGGCGACTACCTCGCGCGCTGGTCTATATTCTTATTTGGACTACTTTTTTGCATAGCCTTGAGTGGTCGTTTAAAAGAAAAAGCTGCATTTTAGGCGAAACAAGGCCATTGCTACAACAATTTGCACTAATTTTGATCAAATGAGTAAAACCATTGCACTGGTATTGGGATTATTAGTAGGCTATTTTCTCATCAGAAAATTCCTTTTTTTGCCACCCAAAAAACAGGACAAACAAAGGTTTAGAAAGAGATATGAAGCGCGAAAAAAAGAAAAATTAAATGCAGGAGATGAAGGTTTACACCAAAACGGGGGATGATGGCACCACCAGTTTATTTTCAGGCAAGAGGGTCCCAAAACACGATGTGCGAATTAAAGCCTACGGAACTATTGATGAACTCAACAGTTGGGTAGGTCTCATTCGAGATCAAGCCAATGAAGCGTTAAAGCCTGAACTTATTCGCATTCAAAATAATTTAATGACCATTGGTTCTCAATTGGCGAATGACAGCGATACACTCCCCATTCCTAAAATCAATGAAGAGCAGGTAGAATTGCTGGAAAAAAGTATTGATCGAATTACAGCAGAACTACCTCCACTAAAAAACTTTGTTATTCCCGGTGGTCATCCTTTAATTTCTAACACTCACTTGGCACGTTGTGTTTGCCGCAGAGCAGAACGTCATATTACGGAACTCAAAGACCTTGCGCCAATCGATCCAGAAATTGTTTTCTACATCAATCGACTGTCCGACTACTTTTTTACCCTTTCGCGTAAATTTTCACAAGACCTTAATATCGAGGAGGTTAAGTGGGAACCCAATCGAAAGTAGTCAAAAAATTTGCCTAGTTTTTCGAAATCAATAGTTTTGCAAAAAAAAAGTCATGTATTGGACCTTAGAATTAGCTTCTTACTTGAGCGACGCCCCATGGCCAGCAACAAAAGATGAATTGATTGATTTTTCAATTCGAACTGGAGCTCCTTTAGAAGTTGTAGAAAATCTTCAGTCCATGGAAGATGAAGGTGATATTTATGAATCCATAGAAGAAATCTGGCCCGATTTTCCGTCGGACGAAGATTATTTATGGAACGAAGACGAATATTAATCTTCTCTTAGTATAAAGTCTCGTTAGAGGCTTTTTTTTTGACTACATTTGAGTCTTAAACGCTTAGTATAACCCCATGAGTATTGTAAACAATCTCTTAAAGCTTTTTGTTGGCGATAAAACAAAGAAAGATCTAAAGTCTATACTGCCACTTGTTGATGCTGTAAAAAGCCATGAAACTGCCTTTGGTCAACTTTCTCACGACGAACTTCGTGCTAAGACAGTTGAATTTAAAGAAAGAATTAAATCCGCCCGTGCACAATTCGATCAGGAAATCGAAGAACATAAAGCCAGTATTGAAGCGCTTGAAGATATTGATGAAAGAGAACGCCTCTACAACAGAATAGATAGCCTTGAAAAAGATGCCCTTGGGATTACAGAGGAGGTATTACTAGAATTACTTCCCGAGGCTTTTGCAACAGTAAAAGAAACCGCCAAACGATTTGTACATAACACAGAGATTGAGGTAACCGCAAGCGCGTTTGACCGCAGTATTTCAGGAGAAAAAGAATATGTGCGCCTTAGTGGTGATCAAGCGTACTGGGCCAACAGCTGGGATGCAGCTGGAAAAGCCATTACATGGGACATGATTCACTACGACGTGCAGCTCATCGGTGGAATTGCCATGCACCAAGGGAAAATCGCTGAAATGCAAACAGGAGAAGGGAAAACCTTAGTTGCAACATTGCCGGTATACCTAAACGCCCTCACCGGAAAAGGTGTGCACTTGGTAACCGTGAACGACTACCTCGCCAAACGTGACAGCGCGTGGATGGCACCCATTTTTGAATTCCACGGTTTAAGTGTAGACTGTATTGACTACCACCAACCCAACAGCGAAGCTCGACGTAAAGCCTACCTTGCCGACATTACTTACGGTACAAACAACGAATTTGGTTTTGACTACCTCCGCGATAATATGTCGCATACACCAGAGGACCTTGTTCAACGTAAACACCACTACGCTATTGTAGATGAGGTGGACTCTGTCTTGGTAGATGATGCCCGGACTCCTTTGATTATCTCTGGACCAATTCCAGAAGGTGACCGCCATGAATTTGATCAGCTCAAACCTAAGGTTGCAGACCTTTACACCAAGCAACGAACGCTTTTAACAACCGTATTGGCAGATGCCAAGAAAAAAATTGCTGCTGGTGAGACAGAAGAAGGTGGCATACTTTTACTCCGCGTTTACAGAGGCCTCCCAAAAAATAAAGCACTCATTAAATTTTTAAGTGAGGAAGGCGTAAAACAACTGCTCCAAAAAACAGAGAATTTTTACATGCAAGACAACAACAGAGAAATGCATGTAATTGATGCTGAATTGTATTTTGTCATTGACGAAAAAAACAATTCGGTAGAATTAACAGAGAAAGGAGTTGAATACCTATCAGAAAGTGTTCAAGACAAAGGATTTTTTGTACTTCCAGACATAGGAACAGAAATTGCTAAAATTGAAGGAGAGGGACTCTCTTCTGAAGATGAAGCTGCAAAGAAAGAAGTGCTGTTTAAAGACTTTGGTGTAAAGAGTGAGCGTATTCACACCATGACACAATTGTTTAAAGCCTATACCCTTTTTGAAAAAGACACCGAATATGTGGTCATGGACAACAAGGTAATGATTGTCGATGAGCAAACGGGGCGTATCATGGACGGTAGACGATATTCAGACGGTTTACACCAAGCCATTGAAGCAAAAGAAAATGTGAAGATTGAAGCCGCTACACAAACCTTTGCTACCATTACTTTACAGAACTACTTCCGCATGTACCACAAACTTTCTGGAATGACGGGTACCGCCATCACAGAAGCAGGTGAATTCTGGGAAATATATAAACTCGATGTAGTAGAAATACCTACCAATCGCCCAATTGCGCGAAAAGACGAAGACGACTTAATCTACAAGACCAAACGTGAAAAATACAATGCGGTAATTGATGAGGTTACAAAGCTAGCGCAACAAGGCCGACCCGTTTTGATTGGTACCACCTCAGTAGAGATATCAGAGTTACTAAGTAAAATGCTCAATATCCGTAAAGTAAAACACAATGTACTTAACGCTAAACTCCACAAAAAAGAAGCTGATATTGTTGCAGAAGCGGGCAATCCTGGTGTAGTGACCATTGCAACCAACATGGCAGGACGTGGTACCGATATTAAATTATCAGACCAAGTAAAAGCTGCAGGTGGGTTAGCCATTATTGGAACAGAACGTCATGATTCTAGACGTGTTGACCGCCAGTTACGCGGACGATCTGGACGTCAAGGTGACCCGGGAAGCTCACAATTTTTTGTGTCGTTAGAAGATAACCTTATGCGCCTTTTCGGCTCAGACCGAGTGGCCAAGGTGATGGATCGTATGGGACTAGAAGAAGGAGAAGTGATTCAACATTCTATGATGACTAAGTCCATTGAACGTGCACAGAAAAAAGTTGAAGAAAATAACTTTGGAATTCGTAAACGTCTCCTAGAATATGACGATGTGATGAATGCACAACGTGAAGTTATCTATAAAAGACGTAAGCATGCCCTACAAGGAGACCGATTAAAAGTTGATATCGCTAATATGCTTTTTGAAATCTGTGAAGACATTGTGCTAAGCAATAAACCAACCAACGATTTCAAAAACTTTGAATTTCAGATCATCAGCACCTTTTCAATCACAGCCCCTGTTATTGCAGAGGAGTTTGAAAGTATGGCAGAACCCGCTTTGATTGATAAACTCTATCAAACGGCTTTTGACTACTACAAGCAAAAAGGTGAAATCAATGCTACCCTCACTTTCCCGGTGATTAAAAATGTGTACGAACGTCCAGGAAATACCTATGAAAAAATTGTCGTGCCTTTTACTGATGGAAACAAAACATTAAATGTGGTAACCCATTTAGAAAAAGCCTACAACTCTAAAGGGAAGCATTTAATTGAAGACTTCGAACGCAACATTACACTTGCACTTATTGACAATGCTTGGAAGAATCATCTACGGAAAATGGATGAATTGAAGCAATCTGTACAATTGGCTGTTCACGAACAAAAAGATCCCTTATTGATTTATAAATTCGAAGCGTTTGAATTATTTAAAGAAATGATTTCCAACTTGAACCGTGAAGTTATTTCATTCCTACTGAAAGGAAGCATTCCTGCACAAGACAATGCCATTCAAGAAGCCAAACAAACGCGAAGAAAAGAACGTTTAAAGACAACCAAAGACGATGTGCTTAATACCGAAGAGATGGCAGAAAAGCAACGTGCAATTGGTGCTGGTGCCGGGCAAGCACAACGTCAAGTTGTTGAAACAATTACCCGTGAACTTCCAAAAATTGGCAGAAACGAGAAAGTAACCATTAAAAACACGGTTAGTGGTGAAAGTAAAAGTGTTAAGTTCAAGCAAGCTGAATCCCTGATTAAGAGCGGTCAATGGGTACTCGTTGGTAAAAATTAATTTGTAACTTACCATCAAAAGCAGTAGTCGATGGAAACGTATGCAAAAATTTTGCTCATTGCCATACCCGGATTTTTGATTTTGGTTTTGGTTGAGCTAGCCTACGGGGCGTGGAAGAAAAAGCAAACATATACCTTAATGGATACACTCTCGAGCTTAAGCTCGGGGATGACCAACATCATTAAAGATGTCTTTGGGATAGGTCTAATTTTAATTTCGTATCCTTTTTTAAAAAACACAATCGCTATAACCCAATTGGAAGAAAGCACAATGCTTTATATTATTGCTTTTGTGTGCATTGATTTTGCCAGTTATTGGAATCATCGTTTAAATCATTCTATAAATGTTTTTTGGAATCGCCACATCGTGCACCACAGTAGCGAAGAATTTAACCTTGCCTGTGCTTTGCGCCAGAGTGTCTCTGCACTTCTAGGTTTTGGCGCTTTGTTTCTACTCCCAGCAGCTTTATTGGGAATTCCACATAAGGTAATTACAGTATTAGCTCCACTCCACTTGTTTGGTCAGTTTTGGTACCACACCAAACACATCGGTAAACTAGGATGGTTAGAATACATCTTTGTAACTCCCTCACAACACCGTGTTCATCATGCCATTAACCCTATTTATATAGATAAAAATCTATCTGCGATATTCTGTATTTGGGACCGTATTTTTGGCACTTTTCAAGAAGAATTAGCAGATGAACCTTGTGTATACGGTACCCTAAAACCTGTTCAAACATGGAACCCACTGCTTATTAATTTTCAACACAATTGGGGACTAGCAAAAGATGCCTGGTACACCAAGCGTTGGGCAGACAAATTCCGTTTGTGGTTTATGCCAACAGGGTGGAGACCTAAAGATGTTGCAGCGCGTTTCCCTCGTCCCATTGTAGAAAATGTTTTTGCACAAAAAAAATATGCACCAGTATACTCAACCAAGCACAAACTTATAGCGTTGTTTCATTTTACTGGTATCACCGTAATCTTAGGGTATTTTCTAAGTCATTTTGGTGATTTAACCTATGAAAGTCAAGTTGCTTTTGGAATTCTTGTCATCACTACTGTATTTGGGTTTACTTCATTAATGGATGGCTACCGTTGGGCTGCACCTTTCGAAATGGTTCGTGGTTTAATTGGTCTTAGCTTTCTTCTTCTACCCACAAACAGTGGCCTTTGGGAAACGAATTTCAACCTAGTAGCTTTGTTATTTCTCTACTTTTTACTTACCCTTGCAGCAAGCCTTTGGACATATTCATCTTTGCCAAAACGCATTGAAATTGCAACCGCCTAAATGACCACAACCCCAGATCTCATTTTACTTGGTCCTGCCCCACCCTACCGCGGAGGAATCGCAGACACACAGTGGCAATTTGCACAAGAATTACAACGTCAAAAAAAAAGTGTGCTCCTGTGGACCTTCACACAATTATACCCCGCAGTACTTTTCCCCGGAAAAACACAATTCAGTACTGAAACGTACGAATCCTCGGTTCCTGTTGAACGTAAAATTCACACTTATAACCCTTGGCAATGGAAACAAATTGCCCAAGCGATTAACACCCTTTCTCCAAAAGCTGTTGTTTTTCGCTATTGGACCCCTTTCCTTTCTCCCTGTTGGTCGAGTATTGCAAAACACCTAAATCCCAAAATAAAGCGCATTGCGCTAGTAGACAATTGGAAACCACATGAACCTCGACCTTGGGATGCATGGCTGAACAAAAAATTTGAAAAACAGATGGACGCTTTCAGCTGTTTATCAGCCATTGTAAAAGAGGAAATTTCTAGCGAGACCATGAAACCCTGTTGGGGAAAAATGCACCCAATAGCAGAAAATCTTCCGCCAAAACACAAAAAAGACGAAGCACGCACCACACTAGGATTAGAAGTAGACAAGCAGTATTTATTGTTCTTTGGGTTAATTCGACCCTATAAAGGGCTTGATCTTTTATTGCATGCCTTGGCAGAACATCCAGATAAAAAATTACTCATCGTGGGCGAGTGCTATGAGGCGATAGAAAAATATACGCGTCTCATCAAACAACTTGG
>WTJU01000072.1:0-9716 GCA_011526285.1 Candidatus Arcticimaribacter sp. | reverse complement strand
CTCATATTGAAAACGCAAAACAAAATTTAGAAGAAAATAAAAACAACTACTCTTGGAAAAACTATACGCAAGAGTGGGTTAACTTCGCTTTAAATGAATAAAACGGACATTCAGTTAATATGTTCTGATATTGACGGAACATTATTAGATAAAAACCGCCAGTTGTCTAAAAAAACCATTGCTGTATTAACACAGCTGGGAAAAAACTACCCTCTCGTATTAATCTCTTCTCGCATGCCCAAATCATTGCGTTTACTTCAAAATGAGATAAACATCACTAATCATCCTTTAATTGCCTATAATGGCAGTCTAATTCTCGATGGTGACAAAACCCTACTCTCACAAGAAATACCATTTAATGTTTTAGAAAAGTTAGCCAACTATGTAGAAGATACCACTATTCACCTGAGTCTATACCATAACGATGAATGGATTGTACCAGAAAATGATTATTGGGCAAAACGCGAAGAAAATAACACCCGAGTAAAACCTGTAGTTCAAGATTTATATATCACACTAAACAACTGGCAAATGAGGGGCATTAGTGCACATAAAGTAATGTGTATGGGTGATGCTGATGAAATTGAGCAACTCTACCAAACAATCAATAAACAGCATGCACATCAAATCAATGCCTATCGATCAAAAGACACCTACATTGAACTAAGTCATATTGAACAAGATAAAGCATCTGCCCTAACCTTCTTACTAGACGAAAACTATCCTTCCCTCACAATGAAAAATTGCATTGCCTTTGGCGATAACTATAACGACACAACACTATTGCAACAAGTAGGGGCAGGTATTGCAGTAGCAAACGCAAAAAAAGAAGTATTGGAGTGTGCTGATGGTATTACGCAAAAAAACACAGAAGATGGCGTGGCCAACTACCTTGAAAAAGTTTTTTATTAATTGATTTACAGTTTTAGATTATCAATAATCATTTGCTTCAACTTGGTAGTACTCCAACCGTGATCGCGACTTAGATAATGAACGGGTATATTGAATTGGTCACCAGTATATGGTTTACCTTCATAGTCATTGCCTAAAAACCGAAGATCAAAATCGCTCCTTTCAATTAAAGCCTCAAGGTCTTTTTCATAGGTGTAGACCTGTATAGCATCAATGTAACGATTAGAAGCTAATTGTTCCTTTCGCTCTTCTATGGATAGTATGGGTTTAAATTTGTGCGGACGTTCTATAGACGGATCTGTATGCAGTAGCACAGTAAAATGATCGCAATGCGACCTACACTCTTTAAATAATTTAATGTAGCCAGGGTGTAATAAATCAAAATTCCCAGCAATAAAACCTTTTTTCATTACAGCAAATTTAGTCATCTTCTACACAACCTTTGTCGTTTTAGCATGCCTTAATAGAATTTTTAGCTACAAAAACAGTCTTGTGGTGTTATATACATGATAATCAATACTTAAGAATGCATTCTTTTTTAGATTCCTTCAAGTAATAAGCAGTCAAAAAAAATTAAATTAACTTTAAGGAAACCAAACAAATTCACTCCATGAAAACAATTCTAGCATTCTTCCTGTTTTTTTCATTTAGTGTGAGTGCCCAAACCACGCGGTTTTTTATTTCTGCTCATCAAGACGATTGGCAATTGTTTATGAATCCTAATGTTTATCGAAGCATTAAAAACAATGATGATAAAACCGTAATTATTCACACCACAGCTGGCGATGCTGGAGAAGGCATGGGGAAACGATCCTATTATAAAGCACGCGAAGAAGGCAGTATACGGGCACTCCGATTTTTAACCAATACCTATGGTAGTGGCGAAGGTCTTGGTACTGAAATGAATGAAAAACGAGTAAAACTAAACGGTCATGATATCTTACGATTGAACTACCGCAATTGTGTGGTCTACCTATTACGCTTACCCGATGGCAACGGAACGGGCGCAGGATATCCATTGCACGAGAAAAAAAGCTTGCAAAAATTTTATGAAGGAAAGGTTGAAAATTTACCCAGTATTGATAACACGACAACGTATAAAAATAAAAAAGACTTACTCAAAACCTTAGAAGCACTCATAAAAGAAGAACAAATTGGCAACGCAACAGAAATACATTTAGCAGATACTGACCCCGAACAAAACCCTGATGATCACTCAGACCATCAAACTTCTTCTAAACTATTTCAAGACACAGCCAAAGCAATTGGGAACATGCGGCTCTACCTTTATGTTAACTATGCTTCATCTAATAAACCAAAAAACACAAGCGAAGACGAGTTTATGCTGTGCGCTGCAACTTGGGGGGTGACAACTTCCGCCTTGAGTGATCTAGACCACTACAGTACCTGGGACAACGTCCATAACTCATGGATTGGACGCCAATATTACCGCCTCATTGACATTAACTAATACAAATTTATGCCTACAACCTACTCTATCCTACTCTATATCCACATTGCTGCTGGTAGCATGGCCCTACTGGCAGGCACTATTAACATGTTCAGAAAGAAAGGAGGACCTAACCACCGTTCTATAGGACGGCTTTATGTTAGGTGCATGATGATAACAGGAACTAGTGCATTGATAATGGCACAAATAAAACCCAATCCCTTTTTATTTATCGTAGGTGTTTTTACCATCTACTTGGTGGGTACTGCCAATCGGTACATACAACCTGCGACAAAAAAACCACTGTTAATTGATTGGGTGTACACTTTGGGTATGTTTGTATTCGCTTCAATATTCATGATTTGGGGAGGCTATTCCCTAATGAATAATGAAAGCATGGGGTGGGTCATGCTCACATTTGGCGGAATTGGGTGGTTTAGCGTCTACAAAGATTTTATTAACTACCGCGGAAAAAATGCCCAACCTAAACACAGGCTTTTCACCCACATTGGACGAATGATTGGTGGTTACACAGCAACAGTAACAGCAGTATTGGTTGTTAACGGTGACCGCTTGCCCTTTGTTGTTCCAGAATTTCTTTTGTGGCTTAGCCCCACTTTAGTATTAACCCCCATAAGTATCTACTGGATTAGGCAACGAAAATAACTCCCTATGTTAGAAATGCGCTTAAATTGCGAAACCTGTAACAACACTCTCCCTCCCGATAGTGACCAAGCCTACATTTGTTCCTATGAATGTACCTTTTGCTATGATTGTGTCTCCAATGCGCACCAAAATAGATGCCCCAATTGTGGTGGAGAATTTCAAAAACGTCCAAAACGAATAACAACAAACACCTAAACCCTTTCAAATTTTATTTTATGAAACTACATCCCTACTTTGTTTTTAACGGACAAGCTAAGAAAGCTTTAGATTTTTACAGTTCTGCACTTGGTTTAGAAATCAGTGAAGCTAAAACCTATGGCGAAAGCCCTATGCCACATGAACCAGAACAAAAAGACTGGATAATACATGCCGCTCTTAACTGGAAGGGGGAAACCTTAGCCATGCTCGCCGATAGCCCAGACCAAAAACTAGATAAAAACCCAAACATTCATATCAGCCTAAACTATTCAGATCTAGAAGAAATGAAAACGGCCTTTAACCGTCTTAGTCAAGAAGGTGAAATCACCATGCACTTAGAAAAACAATTTTGGAACGCCACTTTTGGTCAACTCATTGACAAGTTTGGCATTCATTGGATGATGAATTGTGATCATACCAACTAAATGGCCTTTGATGCATATTTAGCGGAGCGTATACGCAACTATTTCAACGAAAAACAACTCAATTTTTATGAAAAGAAAATGATGGGTGGGCTGGTCTTTATGCTCAACGACAAGATGTGTTGTGGGATTCATTTTGATAAAAAAAGAAAATGCGATTTGCTCATGGCACGAGTGGGAGAAAAAGCCACTCATGAACATAACAACCGCAAAGGATGTCATCCAATGGAATTTACCGGACGCCCCATGAAAGGCTATGTTTCAATTGACCCAGAAGGTTTTGATTTAGAGGAGGATTTAGTATTTTGGCTCAATCATTGCATCGCCTACAATCCAGAGGCAACTATCGCTAAAAAAAGAAAAAAGAAATGAAAGTATTCCTTACCCTATTCAGTTTAATTAGTTTGCAAACCTGCATTTCAAGTCCTAAACCGGTTGATCGTGATCAAGCAATTTGGACCCCACCAACCTTAGAACAAAACAACCTTAAAAAAGCCTATTTTGCTGCCGGTTGCTTTTGGTGTGTTGAAGCCATTTTTGAAAGTGTTGAAGGAGTACACGAAGTGTATTCTGGGTATGCAGGGGGAACCACGAAAAATCCAAACTACAACCAAATTGGCACAGGACGTACTGGCCACGCAGAAGCTGTAGAAGTTCATTATGACCCCAAAGTAGTTTCATTTGGCACGCTACTTCAAGTATTTTTTGGTTCCCACGATCCTACCACTCCAAACCGTCAAGGGCCTGATAGAGGTTCACAATATCGATCAATCGCCTTTTATGAAAATGACCAAGAACGGGAAATGATTCAAGACTATATTGCTCTTTTGGTTGAAAAAGAAATCTTTGCTAAGGAAATCGTAACCGAGGTAAAACCCCTAGAGAAATTTTACTTTGCCGAAGAATATCACCAAGACTATGAGAAGCTTAACCCCACAAATCCATATGTGCAGGCAGTTTCTATTCCACGCTTGAGAAAATTTCAAAAAGCGTATCCAGAACTACTCAAAAAAGAGCATTAATAAGTCGGAAGGTAGGTAGTGGCTCGTTTATTCACCAAGGAATAAACGAGGCTACCGATAAAAGTACCTGCCAATGCACCGCATAGTATATCAATTGGGTAATGCACCCCTAAATACACACGACTGTAGGCAATAAGACCTGCAAAAACAAACAATATCGGCATAATGGCTTTTTGCTTCTTAAAAAAGAAACTAAAGAGAGCAGCTAAAGCAAAAGAATTAGAAGAATGGCCTGAGAAAAAACTATACAAACCACCACAACTGTTTTTTACCAAGCGCATACTGTCAGCCAAACTTTCTTCATGACAAGGACGTAGGCGCATAAAACCATTTTTAAACAAGTTAGTTACTTGGTCGGTTAGACCAACCAATGCAACCCCAAGAAGAAAGAGATAAACTCCAGACTTCCATCCGTGCCTTTTCCCATAAAAAACCACAAACACAAAATAAACCACCACATTGGTCGCTTTTTCACTCATCATAAGCCAAAAAGGATCAAAAGTAGGAGTTCCACTGCTATTCAGCCATAAGAAAAGAGCCGTATCCCAAGCCAAAAGCTGTTCCATAATTACTCCATTTTTTCAATTTCCTCATCAAAAAAGCGCAAAGCAGCCTCAATCAAATCTTGCGTTATTTGCGCTAACTCTTTTTTGTCTTCTTGTGCAAACTCCTCTAACCAAAGAATATCATCATTGGCAACATTGAGTAAAAAGCGGGGATATTCAGTGTGAAGCACAAAAATCTCCTCCTGTAAAGAAGAATTATCGGCCACGAGAAACTTAGGAACTTCCATTGTTTTGGTTTAAAAGTTTTTTTGTTTGTTGGTTAAAACGTAAAAATAGTAAAAGTGCGGAGCAACTCAAGCCTGTGAGCAATCCTATCCAAATTCCCATGGCTTTTAGTTCAGTATGCAATCCCAAATAATAGGAAACGGGAAGACCAACAACCATATATGAAATAAACGTCAATGCCGTTGGAACATTTACATCTTGAATACCCCTAAGCGATCCAAGAATAACAGCTTGTAAACCATCCGTAATTTGAAAAAAACCTGAGACCAACAGCAAGCTCGCTGCTATAGCAACAACTTCCAATGTATCTGCAGGAGTGTTGTCGCCATGATATTCAAGATAAATCCACGGTAAATATTCATTAAAGTTTAAATAAATCGCACAAAAAACCACATCAAACAAACCAATCAATAAAAAAAGTGAAATGGCAATTCTTCTAAGGTCGGTGTAAGCCTTCATTCCCAATTGATTCCCAACGCGAATCATGGCTACTACCCCTAACCCCATGGCAAACATGAATGTCATGGCCGAAAGATTTAATGCAATTTGATTTGCCGCCTGCGCATTCTTCCCTAAAATACCCGACATCCAAATAGCCATAGTGAAAAAAACAACCTCAAAAAACATTTGTAACGCAGAAGGTAAACCCAAACTCAATATTTTTTTAAACAACCCTAAACGCAAATTTTTCCAACCAATTTTTAACGAATACCCTTCAAACATAGCATGAAATTGGATGTAAAATAAAATAAACACAACAGCTGTTGAGCGTGCAATCATTGTCCCGATAGCTGCCCCTTCTACGCCCATGGCTGGGAAACCGCCATAACCAAAAATCAATAAATAATTTAAGCTAATATTTACTAGGTTAGAAAACACAGTGGCATACATGGCTGGTCGGGTGCGCGAAAGCCCATCAGTAAACTGTTTGTAGGCTTGAAAAATAATTAATGGTATAAGTGATGCAGCCACCCACTTCAAATAAGGAAAAGCCAAGCTTACTACTTCAGGGGGCTGCCCCATATGGTACATTAACTTTCGTGCACTAAATACAAGTAAGAACAAACTAACCCCAAGAATTGTACAAAGAACTACCCCGTGAGACAATACTCGCTGTGCCATAGTTCGGTCTTTTGCGCCATCAGCTTTTGCCACCAGCGGTGTAAGTGCTGTTGAAAAACCAATTCCCAAAGACATGGCAATAAACACGAAACTGTTTCCAAGAGATACAGCAGCCAATTCTGTAGTTCCCAATTGACCCACCATAATATTATCGACCAACTGAACAATTGTATGCCCAAGAAGACCTAAAATTACAGGAAAAGAGAGGCTAAGATTGTAGCGAAACTCTTTGGTGTATTGATGTAACTTAATCAAAAATTATAGTTTAAAATAATCGATTAAATAGACCATAGCAGCCATGGTTGCTGCACCAAGTTCTAACTCTCGTTTATTGATGGCGTCAAAAGTGTCATTTGCGGCATGATGATAGTCAAAATAACGTTGAGAATCTGGACGTAAACCCGCCAATACATTATCATTTGTCTTTAGTGGGGCTACATCAGCACCACTCCCACCTTTAACAAACAAATGAACCAAGTAAGGCTCAAAATAAGGCGCCCAACCTTGAATAGTCTTTAACTTTTCGGGGGTGGTATCAATCGAAAAACCACGTGGTGTAAATCCACCAGCATCAGACTCTAAAGCAAAAACATGTTGCTCATTATTTCGTTTTGCTACATCGGTATATTTTGCTGCACCGCGTTGGCCATTCTCTTCATTCATATAAAGTACAACGCGAAGAGTGCGTTTGGGGCGATAGTTTATTTTCTTAAATAGGCGTAAAACTTCCATTGATTGTACCACTCCAGCACCATCATCATGTGAACCATCCCCAAGATCCCAAGAATCTAAATGCCCCCCAACAACCATTATCTCATCGGGAGAGGTAGTACCTTTGATTTCGCCAATAACATTGTATGATTGTACGTCAGGTAAATTTTTACAATTTTGTTTTAAATAAAACTTCAAGGCTGGATTAAGCGCTAGCATTGAACTCAAAAGTTCAGCCCCATTAGTACTAATAGCCGCCGCAGGAATTCGTTGGCGCAGTGGTAAATCACCATAACTCATAGAACCAGTATGTGGGTAGTCATCCAATCGCAAATTCATTGAACGAACAATTACACCTACTGCTCCCAAACGCGCAGCTTCTTCTGCTCCACTATAACGTTGATCAACACAACCTGAATAGGCTGAAAATGTATTCACCAAATCAGCTTGCATGGGTCGATTGTAAAAAACGATTTTTCCCTTAACCTTCTCTTCTCCTAGCGTTTTCAATTCCTCAAAATCCTGCACCTCAACCACCTCAGCACGAATACCCGCTAGGGGGGTTGCTATAGAACCGCCTAAAGCACACACAGGAACATTAATTGTATTGCCAGGACTGGTCTCTATGTTTGCATATTCAAAAGTGCCTCTAATCCATTTAGGCACCATAACTGGCTGTAGCCAAACACGATCTAATCCTAGTGCATCTAATTCTTCTTTTCCCCACTCTACCGCACGCTGCGCGTTCAATGAGCCAGAAAGTCGACCACCAATTTGATTGGACAAATGTGCTAACCATGGATAGCTTTGCCCATCGAGTAATGCTGTTTGATAAATCTTTTTAATTGTTGGTTCTATTTCCTCTTGCGCATGCAACACAAGCGAGAAAAAAAGGAGCGCGATAAAAATCCGTTGTTTCATTTTATTTTGATGCAAATTGTTCAATATTCTTTTTTGTAATAGGATTGTCACCCAAAATCATTAGTCGTTCAACTACATTGCGTAATTCTCTAATATTTCCTGTCCAAGGGTAATCCTGTAATTTTTTAATGGCGGCCTGATCAATTTCTTTAGCGGGTACCCCTTCCTTTTCAGAAATTTGTTGAATGAAATGTCTGCAAAGCAATGGAATATCTTCAAGACGTTCTTTCAACGCTGGAACTTTAATTACAATTACAGCTAAACGATGGTAAAGATCTTCTCGGAAACGTCCATCGGCTATTTCTTGTTTCAAATCTTTATTGGTTGCTGCTAGAATGCGAACATCAACACTAATGTCTTTGTCGCTCCCTACACGCTGAATTTTATTTTCCTGCAATGCCCTCAAAACTTTTGCCTGGGCACTTAAACTTAAATCGCCAATTTCATCCAAAAACAAAGTTCCGTTGTTCGCGGCCTCAAACTTTCCTTTACGATCTTTTACTGCTGACGTAAATGAACCCTTAACATGACCAAACAATTCACTTTCAATCAATTCTGCAGGAATAGCAGCACAATTTACCTCAATAAAATTTTGACGATTTCGCTGCCCTTTTTCATGCAATTGGTGGGCGACCAATTCCTTACCCGTACCATTTGGCCCTGTAATTAGTACGCGGGCTTGCGTGGGAGCCACCTTATCAATCATGTCAAGCACGTCACCTAAAGCTTTAGAGTCTCCTATCATTTGATAAGCTTTAGCAATTCGCTTTTTTAGGCGCACATTTTCTACCACTAAACTTTTAGATTCCAAAGCATTACGCACAGAAATGAGTAATCGATTTAAATCAGGTGGTTTTGGAATAAAATCATAAGCACCTGTTTTCATTGCCTGCACAGCTGTTTGAATATTACCATGACCAGTTAAAACAATGAATGGGGTTAATATTCCTTTTTCTTTTACTTCTTGAAGCACCTCCAGACCATCTTTCTTTGGCATTTTAATATCGCATAAAACCAAGTCATAATCGCTTGCCAATAAGGCATCTATACCCGCTTTACCATCTTCAGCTTCATCAATGATGAATGTTTTATTTTCATCTTCTAAAATGCGTTTCAACACACGACGAATAGGTTCTTCGTCTTCAATAATTAAAATTTTAGCCATCCTTTTGTGGAGTTACTTGGTTCAACCATAGCGTACGTTGAGGGAAAGGAATATCAATATTATTTTCACGAAAGCTCTGGTGTACAGCAAATCGAATATCGCTTTTTACTTTCCCTGCTTTAAAACTGTTATTAATTGAAAAATAGAGTTGGAATTGAAGTGCATTTTCTCCAAAATCATCAAATAAGACGGTTGGGCTGGGTTGTCGTAATACTTCATTATGCGCTTTAGCTACTTCAACTAATAGTCGTTCAACCTCTTTAACATCACTGGCATAACTAACACCAACCGAGATGTATTCACGTGTTAGAATTCCATTTTCAGTCCAGTTATATA
>WTJU01000044.1 GCA_011526285.1 Candidatus Arcticimaribacter sp. | reverse complement strand
AAATAGGAGTGAGGTTTTTCATGATTTGAGTTTTAACCAAGGTACAAAATTCAAACCATATTATAATTTAATTTCAAACAAACAGGCGGGTGCTTGATGGTAATGAGGAGGCAGACCTTTTGTGTCATTTAAAGTAAACATTCCCAAAAAAGAAAAACCCATTTCTTGGTAGTAGTTAATCAAGCGGGTGTTTTCTCCCAAAGTGTCTAGGCGAACAAACTTTTTCATGTTGGCTTTGGCATATTCTTTTGCCCAATCAACAATTTGTTTTACTAAGCGTAACCCTCTAAAACGGGGAGCAGTAGCAATTCGATGGATGTAAATTGAAGGGTCTTTATCGCGTTCTTCCCATATTTGGGGATCACTAAAGGCAACTGCCCACACACAAGCTAACTCACCTCCAATGCAAAGTTTAAACTGTCGACCTTCTGCAATTTCATGCTTAACTAAAGCAACCTCAAATTCTGGCCAAACAACCACTGTTTTTTTTGATCGTTGAAAATTTGCAGCCGCATTATAAAGTTCAAAAATACTTGCTATGTCAGCGGGTGAACTTTTTTCAATTGAAACGTGCATTGCATCTAGTTCGTACCGCAGTTGAAATAACGAATTCCCTCCCAACGGCGAGCAAAAAAGTTATTCTTATCCTTTACAAATTCTTCGATGGTGGTATCACCAGGAGGGATAGAACGCCACATAATGGGGAGGTCCTCTGTGTTAACGCCACAAATTTCATTTGATTCACAGGGGTGGCGGTACTTGTAACGGGCATGACCAGCTTCGTGGTAAAAAGTATACAGGCGTTGCACTATGGTGAAATCTTCCCAAAACGACTGAATGATTTCAAAACGGATGTCAGTATCATCACAAATGGTGTACGCACGACCAGCATGCTCTGCAGTTACACCAGATGCAAAATCGGGTTCAGTACCATAGAACACAAAAATATTTCGATCTAAACCAGGATCAGTTTTACCAGATCGCATAGCGTCTTGACGAAAAATCTCCCAATATTCATCAAGCGTAGTGTCGTTATCAATGTCTGCATAAAACGGATCTGTAATTACATACTCCTCTTCCTCCTCTTCTTCCATAACAGGATCTGGCTCTTCAGAACTACAATTCAATAGCAATAGATTAGCAATTAAAACATACAAGAAGGGGGATAAAAAACGGTTCATTTTCATAGCATATAGTAACAAGAACACAAAGATATAAAATTGTTGAATGCCGCTATTTTAAATCAAAAAAACTACTAAATTTTTTAAGTGCAAGAGTTTTGTAACTCAATAAAAAAAATTAAATTTGCATCCTGTTTATAAGGAACAGTAAAAACTACAATTATGTCAAGAGTTTGTGAAATTAGTGGAAAACGCGCACAGTTTGGGAACAACGTGTCAAAAGCGTTGAACAGAACCAAGCGTCGTTTTGAAGTAAATTTGATCAAGAAGCGCTTTTACATTCCAGAAGAAGACAAGTGGGTAACATTAAAAATTTCTACTTCTGTCTTGAAAACGATTAACCGTAAAGGGATCTCAGCGGTATTAAAAGAAGCTAAGGCCCAAGGCGTACTATAAACTATTTACCATGGCAAAAAAAGGAAACCGCGTTCAAGTTATTTTAGAGTGTACAGAGCACAAAGCCTCTGGACAACCAGGAACGTCTCGTTATATCACGACAAAAAATAAAAAGAATACTCCTGATCGTTTAGAAATTAAAAAATTCAACCCGATCTTGAAGAAAATGACTGTTCACAAAGAAATTAAATAGTTATGGCAAAGAAATCAGTTGCAACCTTACAAACAGGTTCAAAGCGTTTAACCAAAGTAATTAAAATGGTAAAGAAAGGTGATTCAAAATCATATTCTTTCGTTGAAACCATTACAGCTCCAGACCAAGCGAATGATTGGTTGAGCAAACAATAATTCACAACCTTTTAGTTGTTTAGAAAAAGCTACTTTTACAGTAGCTTTTTTTGTACAAGACCATGAGCATTTTAGGAAAACTATTTTCAGGAGAAGACCCTCAATTGAATAAAGGACTAGAGACAACCAAGAAGTCCTTTTTCTCTAAGTTTAGCACTGCTATAGCAGGACGCTCTTCGGTAGATGCAGCTGTGCTAGATGACTTGGAGGAAGTACTTATTACTGCTGATGTAGGTGTGCCTACTACCTTAAAAATTATTGATGCAATTGAAGCACGTGTTGCCAAGGACAAATATTTGGGGACAGATGCTTTACGACAGATTTTGCAAGAAGAAATCATGGCTATTTTAGCAGCACAAGAAAAAGAAAGTGATTTTAACTTCGCACAAGACTATGGGCATCAACCGCATGTCATTATGGTAGTAGGAGTTAATGGCGTGGGGAAAACAACCACCATAGGAAAGCTTTCGCATCAGTTTTCCCAAGCGGGAAAGAAAGTTGTTTTGGGCGCAGCCGATACGTTTCGTGCCGGCGCAATTGATCAGCTACAAGTTTGGGCAGATCGCTCTAAGGTTAATTTGGTGAAACAAGAAATGGGAAGCGATCCCGCTTCTGTTGCATTCGACACCTTACAGTCGGCAGTGAAACAGCAAGCCGATGTGGTGCTGATCGACACCGCTGGGCGATTACACAATAAAGTTAATCTCATGAATGAGTTGACTAAAGTGAAACGTGTAATGGATAAAATTGTACCCAACGCACCCCATGAAGTTCTTTTAGTGCTAGACGGTTCAACCGGACAGAATGCCTTTGAGCAGGCAAAGCAATTTACCGCAGCGACAGAGGTGACTGCCTTAGCAATTACCAAACTAGATGGAACAGCAAAAGGTGGAGTTGTTATGGGAATCTCTGATCAATTTCAAATTCCAGTCAAATTTATTGGCGTAGGTGAAGGCATTGAAGACCTAAAAATCTTTGATAGTGCTGCCTTTGTTCATTCATTTTTTAATTAAGTCAATGAAAAAAATCTTGAAAGCCTTTTTAGGCGTACTATTATTATTACTTGTAATTTTCTTTATGGGGCCTACAGTAGAGGCTCCTGTTATTGAGAAACCTGTACCGGAATTAAACCTTTCCTTAGCCGAATTACCCAATTGGGTAGCCAGCCAAAACGCCGCCTATCCAAACATAAAACCCGATAATGAGTCCAAGCTAATCTTTGCCGATTCTATTCCGCAGCAAACAGACTATGCTATTGTATATCTTCACGGATTTTCAGGAAGTACTGCAGACGGTTCACCCGTTCACCTTGAAGTTGCAAAAGCCATGGGAGCGAATATTTATCTTCCGCGACTTTATGCGCACGGTTTAGACTCAGCAGAAGGCCTGCTAGAGTATACCGGTGAAAAATCCCTAGACAGTGCCAGAGAGGCGTTGGCAGTAGGCAAATTACTCGGTAAAAAAGTAATCTTAATGGGAACATCAACCGGTTGCACATTGGCTTTAGCCCTAGCAGCTTCCCATCCAGATTTAGCGGCTTTGGTTTTATATGCGCCTAATATCCGAATAAACCACCCCTTAGATTTTGTAGCAACCTTACCGTGGGGATTACAAATTATTCGTCAGGTTGAAGGCGGACTATACCACCAAATGGTCAATCCGTCAGAGACAAAAAAACAGTATTGGACCACAAAATATCGTTTAGAAGCCCCAGTGCAAATGCAAAAGTTGTTAGAAACTGCTATGGTTCCTGCAACCTTTAATAAAGTAACCGTTCCTGTGTTTTCAGGTTTTTATTACAAAAATGAAACAGCCCAAGACCCCGTTGTTTCAGTAGCCGCCATGCGCGAGATGTTTAAAGCCCTTGGAACACCTAATGCCCTGAAACACGAGCAAGCTTTCCCCAATGCAGGTGCACATGAAATTGCCTCAGCACTCGTAACCGACAATCATCACGAAGTAAAAGAAGCCACGCTGGAGTTTCTCCAGCGCGTATTAAATTATGCGGACAAAAACGACCAAGCAGAATAAAATCAACGTGATCACCCTAGGTTGCTCTAAAAACATCTACGACTCAGAGGTGTTAATGGGGCAACTCAAAGCAAGTGGTAAAGATGTTGTACATGAAGAGGACGGAAATATAGTTGTAATTAACACCTGCGGTTTTATTGACAATGCCAAAGAAGAATCTGTCAATACCATACTTGAAAACATTAAGCGAAAAGAAGCAGGAGAGCTAGATAAAGTCTATGTTACCGGTTGCTTGAGTGAACGTTACAAGCCCGATCTTGAGGCTGAAATTCCACAAGTAGATCAATATTTTGGTACCAGTCAATTACCAGAGTTACTAAAAGCACTCGAAGCAGATTATAAACACGAATTGTTGGGGGAGCGCATGACAACTACTCCTAAGAATTACGCTTACTTTAAAATCTCAGAAGGGTGTGATCGCCCATGTTCTTTCTGCGCGATTCCTTTAATGCGCGGGAAACACCGTTCTACACCCATTGAAGACTTGGTGAAACAAGCTGAAAATTTGGCAAAAGACGGAGTGAAAGAGCTCATTCTAATTGCACAAGATTTAACCTATTACGGTTTAGATCTATACAAAAAACGCAACCTAGCAGAATTACTAGAAGCTTTAGTGAAAGTAGAAGGCATCGAGTGGATTCGTTTGCACTACGCTTTCCCTACCGGTTTTCCTATGGAGGTGCTAGAAGTAATGAAGCGCGAACCAAAAATTTGCAATTATTTAGACATTCCATTACAGCATATTTCTGATAGTGTCTTAAAATCGATGCGCCGCGGAACCACAAAAGCAAAAACAACAGCTCTTTTAAACGAATTTAGAGCAGCAGTTCCCGGAATTACCCTTCGTACTAGTTTGATTGTAGGGTACCCAGGTGAGAGTGAAGCCGATTTTGAAGAACTTAAACAATGGGTAAAAGAGATGCGTTTTGAACGTCTGGGTTGTTTTACCTATTCACACGAAGAAAACACCCATGCCTACCAATTGGAAGACGATGTAGCAGAAGAAGAAAAACAGCGACGTTCTTCTGAAATTATGGAGATTCAATCACAAATATCGTGGGAACTTAATCAAGAAAAAGTTGGAAAAACCTATCGTTGTATCATCGACCGTAAAGAAGGCAATTACTTTGTTGGTAGAACAGAAATGGATTCTCCAGACGTAGACAACGAAGTACTGGTTGACGCCCAAAAGCATTACTTAAAACAAGGTGAATTTGTCAATCTTAAAGTCACCGAGGCGTCAGACTTTGATTTGTATGCAGAGCCTATTGCTTAGTGCTTAGCGTTAATTCTGCTGTCTTTGTTATGGCAGGTAAAGCGCTTAGATCATACTGATAAATAACCCCTTCTCCAACCACTACTGCACTGGGATAGTCTACAATTATATCATAAGCAAACGGAACACTCTCGGTGGTCACTACTTCGGGGTTTTCACGGTCACTAACATCCAAAACTTTAATGCCTGCACTTCCATCACAGACCAATAAAAAATCGTCATGAATGGCTAAGCCATGTGGATTAAACATCACTTGTCGTGAAACCACAGTTAAGTTTTGAGGATCTCGAATGTCTATAATTTGTAATTCGTTCGTTTCGGTAAAGCAATTGGTTCCCCCACGAAGCGTTACATAGGCATAACTCAGGTCTGCAACAACAGGGTCGCAACTTCTGAAGTGCTCAATGCTGTTAATGTAATTTGGGTTGTCTGGACGTGAAACATCATACATTAACATCCCTGTAGTTGATCCAACAAAGAGAAGATCATTCAGTTGAAAAAGGGTCTCGGCTTGTGTGCTAGTGTCCAGACGCGCGAAACGACTCGGACGATAATCGTCTGCAATTGAAAACAACATCAATTCATTAAAATTGATGGTGTATAAAAAACGATCAATAGGAAGAAAACGGGTCATAGAACCTGCAGTAGACACCTCTCCAAAAGCTGAATCTTCTCCAGATGAGGTAGCAGCTACATCAGCACTTTCTAATGTGAGATAGCGCAGTTGTTGATCTTCAAGCGGCTCTCTTCTAATCTCTGTTCTCCAGCTAGTAACAATTCCTAAACTAGTGTCAATGCCTTCATAACGCGTATATTCTCCAATTTCAGCGAAGTTAACCGATGCGTCTAAGGTAATGTATGGATCGTAGTAAAATACCTCTTCAACTGTGTAGTCTTCAATCAGTTCAGGGGAAGTAATTTCACTGATATCAAAGACCACCAATGCAGAATACATATCACTGTACAAATGATCGTCTATGATACTCATATCTAAAGAACCCGGAATGGAAATAAAGTGAAGATTCTGCGGGTTGGCAGGATCGCTATTGTCTACTACATGAATCCCTTCTTGAGGTTTATTAATAAATATATAGTGCTGATAGGTCACTATCTTTCCTGCTTCTGCATAATCTTTTGGCGCATCAACACTTACCTTTTGAACGAGTTGTGAAGTGGTCTCATAAACAGGTAAGATGTAAGTAACATCTACTAGGTCTTCATCATCTATAACTTCCTCGTGGAAGATAATGCAACTCGAAAACAAGAGACCAACTAAAAATAGGCGCAGGAAAGAAAGGGAAAATAATTTCATTTTGACGGTTTTATTATAAAATCAACAAAATTAATGCCACGGTTTACATGAAGATAGCATTAACCAGCCACAACTTCCCGTTTTCCCAAAAGTTACGATACAAAGGATTATCCACCAAGTAAACAACAGAGCCTCTTCCGTAGCGTTCTGTACCAACCAGTAAAGATTCACTTTGTGCTTTTATTGCTTTGTCTCCGCTAAAGCCAGCAAAAGGCTGAGCATTTTTGGGTAAATAAGCAACAGTGCCATACCCTTCGAGCAAATTATAAGCCGTTGCTCTCGTTTTTAGACTAAAATAATTTGAGCTATAACCAGCTGCAAGTGGGTGAGTAGCATCAACAGTCGCTTTGTAAATACTTCCATAAATAGAAGAGCGAATGGATTCTCGCTCTTGATCTCCATATGGTGTTTTTGCTTCCTCCTCGTCGGTGTCTTTTCGCGTTAGAGAAAAGCCATCGTGATTAGCAAATGATCGAACAGCATTACCAATGGCTACTACACGTCCCCCTTTGCGAATCCATTGCATTAGTGCACCTTTACCTTCATTGTCTAGCAGGTTTCCATAATAGCCAGAAGGAACGATTAAAACATCAAGCTCATTCAAAAAACGCTCCGTTAAACGGTCTTCGCTAAGCTGGCGTATAGGGTAGTGAAGTTGTTGCTCAAAAAAGTGCCACACCTCCCCATAAGCTGCAGGTGTTGCTTGATCGCTTTTTAAAATACCCACCTTACGGTTTGAAATGAATTGCATTTTGTTGGACCCTAAGTCAGGACCAGCATCTGAGAAGCCAGAAGCCAATGCAGTAACTTCTTGTCCAGTCGCTGCAGCAATATTTTCGATGGTTTGCGCCAAATTTTCTGTTTGTCGGTTTTCACCTCGAAGCACAAAAACACTCCCGCGATCCCATAATTTTCCTCCGTTTGTTAATGGAACACTATTGTAATAAACCCTCAGTCCAGCTTTCATTAACCCAGCAAGAAATTTTCCATCTGTCAATGACTTTCGTTCTGCCGCATAGGCATAGGCTTTTGGATTGAGTTGCGTTTCTGCTGTTTTTTCATTAAAAGCAACAGTGGTTAGTTTTTGATTTGTGGCGATTGCTTTAAGCCCATGCGCATAAGGTAGCGACCACGAGGTAATGTCATAGGTCAACGAATCGGAGAAAGCTGTTCTTGGTTCAAACAACGCTTGAATAAGTCGACTCTTTTTATCATTCCCGTTAATGACTAAAGCCCCAGAAGAAAAAGAGGTGCTTTTTGTTTTTTGATTGCTGTACTCAATTCCTTTTATGTTGGTATCTTGGGCCAAGGCTTTAACTGGAATTTGATGTTGGGCCAAAAGATCTTTTAATCCTTTTAATTTATCGTCATTTCCACTGAGTACATAATGGGCATATTTCCCTTTTTGTTTCGCATGGAAGGCTTGAAATTCTTGATTTAAACGCGCCACATTATTGTAGGCAACCTCTACGGTTGACAGACCGCTGGTATAGTGGTGCGCAATTCGATCTTTCAAACTCAACACATCCCCAACACTGTTTAGAATCCCAAGTCCTGCGCGACCGCTACCTCCTTGCTCATAGGTCATTCCAATACCTCCGTTTAACATGGGATAGGTGTCTCCGTAGCCCGGGTAAAGCAAGTCAAAAACATCATCAGTAAAGTATAGCCAGCCCTCCTCATCAAAATAACGTGCATGGTTTTTTCCAATGGTTATTTGAAATTCACGTTGAAAATCTGTGAGTACTTCATGATAGGGTTCAACTGCGGGAGCAAAATAATAGGGACTATCTACGCCTTGCTCATGAAAATCGACATGAATTTGTGGCATCCATGATAAATATTCTGGTAGGCGTTGTTGACTTTCTATTTGGCTTAACCATGCCCAGTCACGATTAAGGTCATGGTAGTAGTGGTTGTAACGTCCTCCCGGCCAATCTTCAAAATGCTCGTTTGCCCTAGGATCAATATCAAAAGGGGTGCTTTTCACTTGGTTGTACCAGTTAACATAGCGATCACGTCCGTCAGGGTTAATACATGGATCCATAATGACAACTAAATTCTCAAGCCATTCTTGTTTTTCAGTAACTAGGGTGTAGAGCGTTTTCATTGCTGCCTCTGTACTGGTTGATTCATTTCCATGAACGTTGTAACTCAACCAAACCACACTAAATTCTTTTGTGGTTTCTCGCGCCCCAGTTTCATAGCCTATACTGCGTAGATGATCTTTTCGTAAAGCCTCTAGTTGTGCTAAATTTTCAGGAGATGAAAGGTATACTAGTTGTAGCGTTCTTCCTTCGTAAGTTTTACCATAAGATTTGGTTTTTGCATGCGCAGAGGCTGCAGCCACGTGCTTTACGTAATCAATAACTTGATGATGGCGGCTAAATTGGGTGCCCAATGCATAGCCTAAAAAGGTTTCAGGAGATTGAACTTGACCAAATAGGGAACTGATTGCTAAGAAATTTAGCGCAATGAATAGCTTTTTCATGTGATATATCTATGTAGGGTAAAGATATAATTTCTAAGATATTTTTTTCTATTCTTGGCAGATGGAATATCTTTAACAGAATTAATTTTGCTATGCCTTTGACCCGTATTCCATATCGTAATACCGGCTATTTTTCTCCACTCATTTGTGATCTTGTCGATCAGCATCCAGCTTTGGAGGCGTTCCAAACCAAAGCAATTGATAGCGATGCCTTTAAGGCGCAAATTAAACATAAAGAAGCGCATTTTTCAGAAAGTGCTCGACAGCTTCTGGTTAAGGCATTGAAGCAACAGTACCAAGAATTACCAGACAGCGAATTGGTAAATCAAAATATAGCATTACTAACAGTACCGACCACCTTTACCATAACCACTGGCCATCAGTTAAACCTTTTTACGGGCCCTTTATATTTTGTCTATAAAATCATTTCGACCATTAAGCTGTGTCAACAACTAAAAGTAAAATACCCTAAACACGATTTTGTTCCCGTTTATTGGATGGCAACAGAAGATCACGACTTTGATGAAATTTCCTTTTTTAATTTTAAAGGGAAAAAAATTAAATGGTCACAAGAAAGCAGCGGGGCAGTAGGTCGTTTAAGCCTAGAAGAACTTGCACCCCTCTTGCATCGTTTTGAGCAAGAATTGGGCGAAAGTAAATCTGCCAACAAAATAAAACAGTGGATAAAACAGACGTACCAATCTGCTTCAACATTAGCAGAGGCAACCCTTCGCTTGGTGCATGAACTTTTTGCTGATTATGGTTTGGTAATACTCGATGCAGACAACCCCCATTTAAAAGAGAAATTCATCCCTTACATCAAAAATGAATTAACTCAAAATACCTGCGAGAAAGTGGTCAATCAATCCATTCAAGAATTAAAGGATAAGTACAATAAAGCGTATAGCCCACAAGTCAATCCTCGGGAGATAAATTTATTTTACCTGACCGATGAAAAGCGAGAACGCATTGTAAACACCACCAGTGGGTTTGCATTAGCCGATGGTGAAAAAACATTTTCAGCAGAAGAATTGTTGGCGGAAGTGGATAACTATCCGGAGCGTTTTTCCCCCAATGTATTAATGCGACCCCTCTACCAAGAAGTACTTTTACCCAACCTATGTTATATAGGTGGAGGAGGAGAAATTGCCTATTGGCTTCAATTAAAAAATTATTTTAAAGCTGAGAACATCCCATTTCCACTCTTGCTATTGCGAAATTCTGCATTAATTGTTAGCAAAAAAAACAATCAGAAATTAGCGCGTTTAGGGCTTGATCCTGAAACGATGTTTTTAAAGCGGACACCACTCATCAACAAAAAAATTCGGGAGATTAGTAACATTGACTTAGACCTTCAACCGTTCAAAGAAAAGTTAACTGAACAGTTCGATTACTTGGAAGGCTTGGTGGCAGAAACCGATCCTTCTTTTGAGGGAACAGTGAACGCCCAAAAACAAAAACAATTCAAAGGAATTGACCGTTTAGAAAAACGATTATTAAATGCCCAAAAAAAGAAACTTGTAGATCATGTAGAACGTTTAACAGCCCTACACGAGTTACTTTTTCCGCATGAAAGTTTGCAAGAAAGGCAGGCGAATTTCTTTGAATTCTACTTAGACTACGGAGACACCTTACTCCCGCATCTCTTCGAAAATCTAGACCCATTAAAACTTGAGTTTAGCTGGATAGAACTCCCCTAAATAATTTGTTGAAAATCTTTTGTGTCCCTTGGTTCTCTACAACCGAATAGTTGTATTTTTGGGCATGGAAGAAAAAGTACTTATTCTTGACTTTGGATCGCAATACACCCAACTAATCGCCCGTCGTGTACGTGAGCTTTTCATCTATTGCGAAATACATCCTTACAACAACCCTCCAGCTGATATTAGCCCCTTTAAAGCAGTAATCTTGTCAGGGTCGCCCTTCTCTGTTCGTGCAGAAGATGCTCCGCATCCAGACTTGACTGAAATAAGAGGAAAAAAACCCCTTTTAGCAGTGTGTTATGGTGCACAGTATCTCGCCCATTTTTCAGGAGGAAAAGTAAGCCCTTCTGCCACACGAGAATACGGTCGCGCAAACCTTTCTTCCATAACACCTAAAAGTGATTTATTTGAAGGGATAGAAGTAGGAAGTCAAGTTTGGATGAGTCATAGTGATACCATAAAAGAACTACCAACCAATGGTAAGCGCTTGGCCAGTACTGCAGATGTAGAAAATGCAGCCTATGCCATTGAGGGTGAAACAACCTATGCCATACAATTCCATCCAGAAGTATATCATTCTACCGACGGGAAACAACTACTCGAGAACTTCTTGGTACATATCGCAAAAGTGAAACAAGACTGGACACCAGATTCGTTTGTGTCTATGACCGTTGAAAATTTGAAAACCCAAGTAGGAGACGAGAAAGTAATATTAGGACTTTCTGGTGGGGTAGATTCTACCGTGGCCGCAGTACTTCTACATCAAGCTATTGGAGACCAACTCACCTGTATATTTGTTAATAACGGACTTTTACGTAAAGACGAGTTTTCAAGTGTTTTAGAGCAGTACCATGGCATGGGGCTCAATGTAAAAGGAGTAGATGCGAGCAAGCGTTTTTTAGATCAACTCGCGGGTGTGTCTGATCCTGAAAAGAAAAGAAAGATCATTGGAAACACCTTTATTGATGTTTTTGATGATGAGTCGAAAAAAATAGAAGGGGCTACCTGGTTGGCACAAGGAACGATCTATCCTGATGTGATTGAATCCATCTCAGTTAACGGACCGTCTGCGACAATCAAATCCCATCACAACGTTGGGGGATTGCCCGATTACATGAAACTAAAAATTGTAGAACCCTTGCGTATGCTTTTTAAAGACGAAGTGCGTCGTGTGGGCAAAAGTTTAGGCATAGACCCAGAATTACTAGGAAGACACCCATTCCCTGGGCCCGGATTGGCCATTCGCATTTTAGGGGATATAACTCCAGAAAAGGTGAGCATGTTGCAAGAAGTAGATGCCATTTACATTCAAGGCCTTAAAGATGCAGGCTTATACAACGACGTTTGGCAAGCAGGCGCTATACTACTTCCAGTTAATAGTGTTGGTGTAATGGGCGATGAGCGCACCTATGAAAAATGCGTTGCCTTGCGCGCTGTTACCTCTACAGATGGTATGACCGCAGACTGGGTTAACCTACCGTATGAATTCCTCCAAAAAACATCCAACGATATTATAAATAAAGTCAAAGGTGTAAACCGCGTGGTCTACGACATCAGTTCAAAACCACCGGCAACCATAGAATGGGAATAATTGTTGATATTGCAGTACCAATGAGAAGACTACTCTTTTTTCTAACCTTTTTAGTAATCCTTCAATCTTACGGGCAGGAAACGCCCTTGCGTTTTGTTGAACACAAAGTCAAGAAAAAAGAAACCCTCTATGGTCTTGCACGCAAATACAATGTTACCATTGAGCAAATAAAGGAATACAATCCTCTGATTGATAAAATAGGGTTGAAGAAAAAAATGCAACTTCAAATTCCCGTTTATGCAGTAGTTGAAGAACCCAAAGCAGTTCCCCTAAAAGAAGGATTAGAAAAATACCTAGTACAACCTAAAGAAACTAAGTGGCGCTTAGCCTACCGCTATGGCGTTACCATTCAAGAACTAGAAGAACTTAATCCACAAATAAAAGAGGGATTAAAAATTGGTCAAGAAATTGTCGTTCCCAAAAGAGAAGCAAGTGAAACCAAGGCACTAGAAGAGGCGTTTAACTACTATAAAGTAAAACCAAAAGAAGGCTTTTACCGCCTAGAGAAAAAACTCGGAGTATCTCAAGCAGATTTAATTGCGCTCAATCCTTCACTTCCTACCACAGGACTTCAAGAAGGAATGATATTAAAAATCCCCCCACAAAAAACAGGGGATCTAAAAATTGAAGATGACCTATTGGTTGAAAAAGTTCATTTAGAAGACTCTTTAATTGTAAACAACTACCTCCAACTGGCTGCCTTTCTTCCCTTTAAAGCAGCAGCAGTTCAGTTAGATTCAGTTGAAAAGACCAAAGCACTACTCAAAAAACGCAATATCCACACCATAGCCCTAGACTTTTATATGGGAATGGCCATGGCGGTTGAAAAAGCCGATTCGTTAGGGATTGTTACCAATCTGACAATTTTTGACTCACAAAATAAAAAAGGGGAAATAAAAAAGGCTGTTGAAAATTTTAAATGGGACGGTATTCATGTAATGATAGGACCGCTGGTACCCTCAAATTTTGATTTTGCTGCTCAGCTACTTGCATTACGCCAACTAATGATGGTGGCGCCTTTGTCTTCAAAAGCCGTGAAACAACGCCCTAATGTTGTTCAGTCTGTGGTAGATTTAGAAGCACTTCGCAATAAAATGGTTGATTATCTAGACCAAAAACTAGACACCACACAAAACGTGATGATAATCGCAGATACCCTTAATGCTACTTTTGTAAAATCTTTTGAAGAAAAATATCCATTTGCCCACCGAGTGCGACCAGAAGAAGGGGGCTTTGTAATGCCAGATCTAATCGACTCTCTTTTAATTGATTCGCTGCCCAACAAAGTCATTTTTGAATCACAAGACTTAAATTTAGCAGCAAACGTTACCTCATTGTTGAATGCGCAAATTTCAAAAACGCGTGATGTCCAATTATTTACCACCTGGCGCACCTCGATTTACGACAACGATAACATTTCCCGAAAACATTTGGGTAACCTGCGGTTTACTTATCTAGCGGGAACCCACCCACAAGAAAACGAAAAACGTGAAGCATTTAAAAATGCCTTTCAAAAACGCTTTGGTGATTTCCCTACCAGAGAAGCAATTCGAGCGTACGATTTAACCCTTGATGTCTTGCTTCGTCTAGCTGTAAAAGAATCGCTCTACGCTCCCGAAATTGGAGAAACCGATTACTTGGAAAATCGTTTCTTGTATGACACCCATCCTGAAGGCGGATATACCAACAAAGGGCACTATTTATTGCAGCACCAAGACTACGAGATCGTAGAGATCAAGAAATAAGAGATTGTCCCACTAAAAACGAATAGTTTTCGTAATTTTGAGTCCGGTAAAATAGAACGTTTTCAACACAACCGGATGGCACAAACCAAATATATTTTTGTTACAGGAGGAGTGAGTTCCTCCCTTGGAAAAGGAATCATCGCCGCCTCATTGGCTAAACTACTACAGGCACAAAAATACAGTGTAACCATTCAAAAATTTGATCCCTACTTAAACGTAGACCCTGGCACATTAAACCCCTACGAACACGGGGAATGTTTTGTGACAGATGATGGAGCCGAAACAGACCTTGATCTTGGTCATTACGAGCGTTTTTTGAATGTACGTACCTCTCAAGCCAACAATGTAACCACAGGTCGTGTCTACCAATCTGTAATCGAAAAAGAACGTCGAGGTGAATTCTTGGGAAAGACAGTACAAGTAATCCCGCACATTACCAATGAAATTAAACACCGCATGATGCTCTTGGGCGAAAGCGGTGAATACGATATAATTATAACCGAAATTGGCGGAACAGTGGGAGACATTGAATCGCTTCCATACATTGAATCAGTGCGTCAGCTGGTTTGGGAACTGGGTGAAGAAAATGCCATGGTCATTCATTTGACCTTGATTCCCTACCTATCTGCAGCGGGAGAATTAAAGACCAAGCCCACCCAACACTCAGTAAAAACCCTGATGGAAAGTGGGGTGAAAGCAAATGTCTTAGTGTGTAGAACAGAACACAGTATTTCTGACGATATCAAACGAAAATTAGCCCTGTTTTGCAATGTAAAACAGGAGGCGGTCATAGAATCTATTGATGCTGACACCATCTATGACGTTCCGTTACTCATGCAAAAAGAGGGGCTAGACAAGGTAGTTTTAAAAACCCTCAACCTTCCCGCTCCTGTAGAAGCTGACATGGAAAAATGGAAAGCCTTCCTACAGAAATATAAAAACCCAAAAGAAACCATTCATATTGGTCTAATTGGGAAGTATGTCGAGCTACAAGATTCCTACAAATCTATACTAGAAGCTGTCTCACACGCCGGTGCGAGTAGTCAAACCAAAGTAAAAGTTCATTCCATTCATTCTGAATATTTAGACCCTTCAAACGTAGAGGAGAAATTGAAAGCCTTAGATGGAGTAATTGTTGCTCCTGGCTTTGGTGAACGAGGAATTCAAGGAAAAATAGATGCCATTCGCTATGTGCGCGAAAACAAGATTCCATTTTTGGGGATTTGTTTAGGAATGCAAATGGCTGTTATAGAACACGCAAGAAATGTGGCTGGAATAAATGCGGCCAATTCAACAGAAATGGATGAGACCTGTGGTGATCCTGTGATCTCAATCATGGAAGAACAAAAAACCATTGAAGACAAAGGAGGCACCATGCGTTTAGGCGCATGGAAGTGTGCACTCACCAATGACTCATTGGTAGCAAAAGTCTATCAAGCAAAAGAAATAGAAGAACGCCACCGCCATCGTTATGAATTTAACGATGCTTACCGAAAAACCTTAGAAGACAGCGGACTTAAGGCTACTGGTATCAACCCAGAAACAGGTTTAGTTGAGGTGGTAGAAAACCCAGCACACCCTTGGTTTGTTGGTGTCCAATATCACCCAGAATATAAAAGTACCGTTTTGAATCCCCATCCGCTTTTCATCAGTTTTGTAGAAGCGTCGCTTGCGTATTACCACGGAAAATAAATCACATGGAAGAAAGAAAATTTGACCCCTATCAACTCATCGGCTTCATTTTGATTGCCTTAATCATGACTTGGATGTTGATGAATCAACCCCCAGTAGAAGAAGCCACAGCTGAAAACACGACTACTGTTGAAGCAAAAACAACCCCTGCTCCAGTTCAATTGACCGACTCAATTGTACAATTACAAAATCAAGCGACCTACGGTTCTTTTGCAGATTTGGTACAGCCAAGAGCAGAAAAACGTGTTGTTTTCGAAAACCAATCACTTTCATTTGAGTTTACCAACAAAGGGGGACAAATGACCAAAGCCCACTTAAAAGGCTATACCAATTACCTAGGTGAACCCCTTAATTTGATCGATAATAACCAACGCATCAATTTTCGATTTACCACCTTAGATGGAAGAACGCTTAACACAGAAGATCTTTATTTTTCCATTAACGAGACACAAGAACAAGGAAAGAAAGTGTTGTGGTTAAAAGCAGCGCTTAATTCTTCACAGTATATTGCTTATCGTTATGCATTGGATGAGAATGACTTCATGCTCGACTTTTCCATACAAACACAAGGGCTACAAACAGTAATAAACCAGAATATTGCACAAGAATTCAATTGGGAATTACAAGCTTTCCGCAATTCTAGAAGCATCGAATATGAGAATCGTTACACCGAATTAACCTATGGTTATGAGGAAGAAAAAGTGAACGAGCTTTCCATCTCTGGAGAAGATGATGAATTGATTAATGAGCTTCAATGGATTGGTTACAAGCAACACTTCTTTAATTCCATTTTAATTCCAAGCAACCCCTTAAACGAGGTGGCATTAACCTCAAAGAGTTTGGTTGATGATGAATCACTTGATCAAAACTATACCAAGCAGTATACCACTGCTTTTGCATTAAAAAACCAAGGAGAACTCAACCATACATTTCAGTGGTACTTTGGACCATCAGAATACAAGACATTGGCGAAATACGATTTAGGAATTGAGAAAAGCATCAACTTTGGATGGGGGATTTTTGGCTGGATAAACAAATCGGTATTCATTCCTTTATTTGGCTTCTTAAGCTCATTCTTGCCCTTTGGTATCGCCATTATTATCATGACAATTATTGTGCGATTAGCCATGTCTCCGGTAACCTATCGTTCCTATGTATCGCAAATAAAAATGAAGGTCCTCAAGCCAGAAGTAGATGAAATCACCAAGAAGTACAAAGACGATGCAGTAAAACGTCAGCAAGAGACCATGGCGCTGTATAACAAAGCAGGTGCGAACCCAATGTCTGGTTGTTTACCTGCATTGCTCCAGTTGCCTGTGTTTTATGCGTTGTTTAGCTTCTTCCCTGTAGCATTTGCATTGCGTCAAAAAAGCTTCTTATGGGCAGACGATTTATCTTCTTATGACTCAGTTTATGAATTGCCTTTTAATATCCCGTTCTATGGTGATCACATTAGTCTTTTTCCTATACTAGCATCTGTTGCTATTTTCTTTTATACCATGATGACCATGGGGCAACAGCAAGCCCCACAACAACCGGGCATGCCCAACATGAAATTTATCATGTACCTCATGCCATTAATGATGTTGTTCTTCTTCAACAACTACGCGAGTGGTTTGAGTTTATATTATTTTGTGTCAAACCTTCTTACCATAATCTTGATGTTGGTCATCAAAAACTTTGTGATTAGTGAAGACAAGATTTTTGCTCAAATAGAGGAAAATAAGAAGAAACCCAAAAAGGCAGGTGGATTTACTGCACGCCTTCAAAAGGCAATGGAGGAAGCTGAAAAGCAACAACGCGCAAATCAAAAGCGCAAGCGATAAACACACCATTTCCTTCCAAACATTTCCTACCTTTGCAGCATGGCAAAAACCATTGTTGTTGGACTTTCTGGAGGAGTAGATTCTAGTGTTGCCGCCTATCTTTTAAAAGAACAAGGCTACAATGTGATTGGTCTATTCATGAAAAACTGGCATGATGAAAGCGTGACCATATCTGCAGAATGCCCTTGGTTAGAAGACAGCAACGATGCCTTGATAGTGGCTGAAAAGCTGGGGATACCTTTTCAAACAGTTGATTTAAGTGAACAATACAAAGAACGTATTGTTGATTATATGTTTGAAGAATACAAAAACGGACGAACACCCAATCCAGACGTTCTCTGTAACCGAGAGATTAAATTCGATGTATTTTTAGCTATCGCCTTAGAGTTGGGCGCTGACTTTGTTGCTACCGGTCATTATTGCCAGCGAAGCACCTCAGAAGTAGAGGGAAAGAAAATCCATCACCTGCTTGCTGGAGCAGATGCCAATAAAGATCAATCGTATTTTTTATGTCAACTCACCCAAGCACAACTTGCCAAAGTCCTTTTTCCCATTGGGCATTTGCAAAAAGCTGAAGTGCGTAAAATTGCCGCAGCACAAGGCCTGATAACAGCAGAAAAAAAAGATTCCCAAGGCTTATGTTTTATTGGGAAAGTGCGTTTGCCCGACTTTTTACAGCAACAATTGGCACCAAAAGTAGGCGATATTGTTGAAGTTCCTGCGAGTTTAGAAGCCTATCAAAACACCCCAAATAGCTTTGATAGTCAGCAGCATTTATTACTTCACCATAGCGGAAAAATGCACTACACTAAGTCAGATGGACAAGTGGTAGGGCAGCACCAAGGGGCGCATTATTTCACCAAAGGTCAACGCAAAGGCTTGGGGGTTGGCGGAACCGTAGAGCCGCTATTTGTTATCGCCACTGATGTCAAGGAAAATATAATTTATACCGGTCAAGGGAAAAACCATCCCGGGCTCTACCGACGTGGACTTTTAGTTAAAACCGCTGATATTCATTGGGTGCGTGAAGACCTATGTATGGAAATTGGGGAGCAAAAAGAAGTACTAGCGCGTATTCGCTATCGCCAACCACTAGAAAAGGCAACCCTTTTCCGAGAAGCAGAAGGGTTATTTGTGCTCTTTGATGCACCACAATCGGCCATAGCCGAAGGCCAATTTGTGGCGTGGCATTTAGGCGATGAATTGCTAGGGTCTGGTGTGATCTCCTAAGCCTCTACAGTAGCTTTCCCTGATAAAATTGAGGCGTCTAATTCAATCTGATTTCGTAAAATATCCTCAAAATTTTCACGCGCGCGAATTAGGTGTGCTTCATTGTTAATCCACAACACCTCTGCAGGGCGGTAGCGCGAGTTATAATTGCTTGCCATGGTATTGCAGTAAGCACCAGCATTGTGAAAAGCCAAAAAGTCTCCTTCACTTATTTCAGCAATTTTTCGGTTACTCCCAAAAGTATCTGTTTCACAAATGTAGCCCACCACAGAGTAAAAGCGCTCACGTCCGTTAGGGTTACTAATATTCTCAATTTCGTGATGAGAACCATAAAGCATAGGACGAATAAGGTGATTAAAGCCGCTGTCTACCTGTGCGAATACAGTAGAAGTGGTTTGTTTTACCACATTCACTTTGGTTAAAAAGTAGCCTGCTTGACTCACTAAGAATTTACCCGGTTCAAACGCCAAGGTGAGTTGACGTCCGTATTCGCTACAAAACGCATTGAATTTTGCTGTTAACTTTTCACCCAACTCTTCAATATTCGTCTCAATATCACCTTGCTTATAAGGAACTTTGAATCCAGAACCGAAGTCAATAAATTCTAGATTGCGGAAGTTTTTAGCTGTTTCGAATAGTATTTCGGTTGCGTGCAAGAAAACATCAATGTCTAGAATGTCACTACCGGTGTGCATGTGTATACCGTTAATGCGCATGTTGGTATTCTCGGTAATTCGGAGTAGGTGAGGAATTTGATGAATTGAAATCCCAAATTTAGAATCAATGTGCCCAACAGATATATTGCTGTTTCCACCCGCCATAACGTGTGGATTGATACGGATACAGACAGGAATATCGGGATATTTACTACCAAACTGCTCCAAGATGGAAAGGTTGTCGATGTTGATTTGTACCCCCAACTTAGCGACCTCTTCAATCTCATTTAGCGATACACCATTGGGTGTGAAGATAATAGTAGCAGGATCAAAACCAGCTTGAATTCCCAAGCGTACCTCTTGAATAGAGACAGTGTCTAAACCTGCGCCTAAGCCCTGAATATACTTAAGAATGGAGATGTTGTTTAGTGCTTTAGTCGCATAGTGCAAACGCAATTTCCCAACCCCGCTAAACGCACTCGTTAAGCGTTCGTATTGACGTTTAATTTTTTCGGCATCATAAACATAAACGGGCCCATTGGCACCTTCAGCGATTTTGACTAAATCAGCAGTATTCATCCTTAAATTTTTTTCAAAAATAGGGTTATTCAGTCAATAAAATAAAGGGCTTAAAAGATTAATTTAAAAATATCAAAAAATGTTTTAAATAAAACAAAAACCTTTTCCCAAGCCTATAGGTCAAGCAGCGATCTTTTTTTATTTTTGTGCAACGAAAACAACCAATATGAATTTACACGAATATCAAGGAAAAGAAATACTCGCTAGTTTTGGCGTTGGTGTTCAACGCGGTTTAGTTGCACAAACAGCTGATGAGGCAGTAGAAGCCGCAAAAAAACTCACCGAAACAACAGGCACGGGCTGGCATGTGATCAAAGCACAAATTCATGCCGGAGGACGCGGAAAAGGCGGGGGCGTTAAATTAGCCAAAAACCTTGATGAAGTAAAAAGCATTGCAGATCAGATTATTGGGATGCAGTTGGTTACACCACAAACTCCTCCAGAGGGGAAGCCTGTACACCAAGTATTAATTGCAGAAGATGTGTACTACCCGGGAGAAAGTGAACCCAGCGAATTTTATGTTTCCGTTTTACTTAATCGTTCTACCGGTAGAAATATGATCATGTATTCTACAGAAGGTGGTATGGACATTGAAGCAGTAGCAGAAGAAACGCCCCATTTGATATTCACCGAAGAAATAGATCCTGCAGTTGGGATTCAAGGATTCCAAGCCCGAAAGGTAGCCTTTAACCTAGGGCTAAGTGGTAAAGCTTTTAAAGATATGACCAAGTTCATTACAGCGCTTTACACCGCTTATGTTGAATCAGATTCTTCCCTATTTGAAATCAACCCCGTACTAAAAACATCTGATGATCGTATCATCGCGGTAGATGCTAAGGTTACCCTAGATGATAATGCGCTTTACCGCCACAAAGACTACGCTGAACTGCGCGATAAAAGAGAAGAGAACCCCGTTGAAGTAGAAGCAGGTGAGGTTGGATTAAATTATGTTGATTTAGACGGAAATGTGGGTTGTATGGTAAACGGAGCTGGTTTAGCCATGGCCACCATGGACTTGATTAAGCAAGCAGGTGGTTCTCCAGCAAACTTCCTCGATGTTGGTGGAACTGCTGATGCAGCACGCGTGGAAACAGCCTTCCGTTTAATTCTTAAAGACCCTGCTGTTGAAGCAATTTTAGTCAATATTTTTGGTGGAATTGTACGTTGTGACCGCGTGGCACAAGGGATTGTAGATGCTTATAAAAACATGGGAGATGCAATTAAAGTTCCCATTATAGTGCGTTTGCAAGGAACCAATGCAGATATTGCTAAAGAACTAATCGACAGTTCAGGGCTCAATGTACTTTCAGCAACTGCTTTCCAAGAAGCAGCAGATAAAGTACAAGAAGCCATCGGATAAGACAACTTGACATTATTTTTTGAAATTTAACTGCCAATATGACATTTAATTTCTAATGGTACACACTTTGACACGTACAAAGCGTATAACCTTTAAAAATTTTTGTTATGAGTTTAGTTCATTTTACACAACGTCCAATAGCCACGTCTTTTTTAGATGAAATCTTTAGAAACGAATGGCCTTTTCTAACCCATCGTAATCATTCAGTTCCTGCAGTTAACGTGCAAGAAACCGAAAAAGCCTACGTTTTAGCCTTAGCCGCACCGGGAAAATCAAAAAGTGATTTCGATATTGAATTGGACAAAGAAGTATTAACAATTTCAGCAGTTGATGCGCAAGAGGACACCAATGATCTCTTCACCCGAAAAGAATTCAACTACAGTGCGTTTAAGCGTGCCTTCACCTTGCCCGACACCGTAGACGTTTCAAAAATAAAAGCAAACTACATCCACGGTATTCTCACCGTAGAATTACCAAAACGAAAGGAGGCATTGCCTCAACCTACAAAAAGGATTGCTATCGATTAAGGATTAATTATTTGTTTTTGTTGGAAATCGGCTCCGAAAGGGGCCGATTTTTTTTGATAAAAAGAGCGGCCGAAAGGAAAACTACTCGTTTTCAACTAATAAATTTATGTACATTTAAACAAAGCTTAAGATCATGTGGAATATGCGAATTGTAGTCGTACTTGTTAGTGTTTTTTGTTTCAATAACACACTAGCACAGCAACGAAAATTACCGGTAGACACCTTGGTAGTCACCAATCACAAAACAACCATTAAGGGAACTACAGTCAACTACCGTGCGGAGACGGGTACTCAACCGGTATGGAATGATAAAGGAAAACCCATTGCCTCTTTATTTTACACCTACTACAAGCGCACGAATGTCAACAATGGAAACGAACGTCCATTGATCTTTTCATTCAATGGGGGGCCGGGTTCGGCTTCTGTGTGGATGCATGTCGCCTATACCGGACCACGGGTTTTAAAAATCGACGATGAAGGCTATCCTGTACAGCCCTATGGTTTTGAAGCCAATCCCTATTCTATTCTAGATGTCGCTGATATCGTTTACATCAACCCCGTCAATACAGGCTATTCCCGTAGGGTAGAAGTCGATGGGAAACTTCCAGACCGCGAACAATTTTTTGGCATCAATGCCGATATAAAATACCTAGCAGAGTGGATGACCACCTTTGTTAGTCGCAAACAGCGCTGGGAGTCACCCAAATACTTGATTGGTGAAAGTTATGGCGGTACTCGTGTTATGGGACTTTCTCTCGCCTTGCAAAATCAACAATGGATGTACCTCAATGGCGTTATAATGGTTTCCCCAGCCGACTATAAAACCCTTCGCACCGGAGGGCCCGTATCTTCGGCCTTGAACCTGCCGTATTATACAGCAGCAGCATGGTATCACAAACAACTTCCAGCTGATTTACAAAACAAAGATTTACTCGAGGTTTTACCTCCTGCCGAAGAGTTTGCCATTAACACCCTCATTCCTGCACTCGCTAAGGGAGGCTTTCTTTCGCTGGAAGAAAAAACAAAAATTGCCGAACGCATGGCCTATTTTTCGGGCGTAGCGGCAAGCGTAATACTTCAACACAACCTCGACCTACCCACACGTTATTTTTGGAAAGAACTATTGCGTGACCAAGGGAAAACCATTGGTCGATTGGATTCACGTTATTTAGGCATCGACAAAAAAGAAACAGGCGATGGCCCGGATTATAGTGCAGAATTGACCTCTTGGTTACATTCATTCACTCCCGCTATCAACCACTACATTCGCAAGGAATTGAAATTTAAAACAGACATTAAATACAACATGTTTGGCCCTGTGCGTCCTTGGAATAATGAAAACGATAATACCCGTGACAACCTCCGCCAGGCCATGGCGCAAAACCCTTACCTCAAAGTGATGACCCAGTCGGGCTATTATGACGGAGCTACTACCTATTTTGCGGCTAAATTTTCGCAATGGCAAATGGATCCTAGTGGGAAATTACGCGACCGTTTTTCGTTTAAAGGTTACCGAAGTGGGCATATGATGTACCTGCGAAGAGCCGATCTCGAACAAGCCAACGAAGACATTCGTGCCTTCTTAAAAGCGTCCAATCCCAATGGGAAATCGGCTAAATATTAGTTGGTAGTAAAGGCCTTTATGGCTTCATTTGGCTCAATGATGGTGTAGCCTTCCCAAAATTTTGGGTCATAGGCATTGCGTTGTGCGGCTTTAAATACTTTGGTTTCTTCAAAGTTTTCAAAACCTTCTTTTGAGACGGTCTCGCTGTTAAAGATCACCAAGGTAACGCTGCTCTTTTGATCGAGCTTAAAGTGCACTTCTCCTTTTAATTCATTTTGTTTTCTTCGCCCTTTTACAAACTTATTTTTCTCCACAATTTTTATGGGGCGATCAATCCCCGTCTTAAATTTTGTTTCTACGGTTAAAAATGCCAGTTGATACCGCGCTTTATTAAAGGAGGAAAACTTGAGCTTAACACTTCGTCCGTAAGCAGAAAAAGAAAACCCCATCAATGAAAAATCACGTAGGTTTTGCACGTTGTCGTATTCGAGTTGAATCAAGCTGAAACTGTCAGCATCCACATACATACTTCCTTGATATTTTCCTTTACTGCTATTTGGTGTAAAACGAATATGGTAGACCGGTAAATCCTCACGGTAGGTGAAATTGACCAGTTCATAATTGTACAGATGACTTTTTGTAAGCACATCAATATCCAAGCGATCTCGCTTGATGAGGGAGGTGAAAATTTCTGTCAATCGGTTTTTACGTCCTTTGTAAAATCCCTCTTTTTGTTCTTGTTCGGCTTTGCGTTTTTCTTCCTGTTCTTTTTCAGGCAAACTAAGGGTATCCAATTCTTTTTCAATCACTTCATCACGGTCTACTTTGGTGCTAAAAATTCCTGATTTGAACTTGAAGTAGGAATTTTCTTTAACGCTTTCATCTAAAATAGAGGTGATTTTTTCTTCTATTTGTTCATAGCCTTTGGCATTTACCGTATCGGCTAAATCGACTGCGCGTAACAGATGAAGTTTTTGTTGTTCTTCCGACCAATCCCCCGCCAATTCACCTAAGGATTCTGTGTGCCAAGTGTCTTTCTCGGGAATGGTGCGAAACAGGGAATCCCAAAAGCTTTGTTTAAACTCATTGATGGTTGATTTTTTAATCGCCATATCGCGTTGTAACCAACGCTGAGAAAAAGATTCCCGAAGGAAGAACGTTTTCTTACTGAGGCCTAAATCATATTTCTGCGCCACATTTTCTCGGGTTCTTTTCACAATTTCTTCTGCACTCAAGTTCTGCTGGGAGAGGATAACTGCATTGAGCTCGATTTCCTTTGGGCTGAGGTAGAGTAAAGAATCTGCGAGCTCTGTAATGGCTAAGCGTTTTTCATTATAGCCCATACAGGATATGAATAATGAGTCACTAGACTGAAAGGCAGTTCCGCGAATCAAACGAAATTTCCCTTCTTCATTGCTAATGGTATTCTCTCCAAAATTGCTCAATACGGTAGCAAAGGGAATGCGCTCTTGGGTGAGGCTGTCTAACAACTGCCCTTGTATTTCTTGGCCTTTCGCGCCAAAAACACACCCAAAAAGGAAGAGACAAAGCCTTATCTTTTTCATGCCTTAAAGGTAAAAAATCCTTTAGGTACCTATGTTGTGGTAAAGTTAAAGTTGTTTGTCAGGGGGTTTAAGGTAATGTAAGTTAGGTTTACGTTTAATATATGAAGCGTAGTGACCACAGGGAACTATGATTTCATATATATTATTATGTTGGGTTTTTGATTGTTTTTATAGTTTCTCCAATACTTTTTAGTCCTTCTAAAACGGGTCCATTATCATTATGAGCTTTGCTTTCCAAAGACTCGCTCGGATTAAGACCAACCACATCAATTACAAGTTTTAACACAGATTCGTTCAATTTCTTGCCTAACTCCGATTCTCCTAATTCGTCTATTTCTTGTTTCAAGCCATAATATATTTTAGCAATATCTTCTTTGTATGCATATTCCTGCTGTAATCTTTTATTCTGGCTTCTTTGCTTACTTGAAAATATTGCTAACCAAATTGTTCCACCAATAAACGGCAAGTTTCCAAGCGTAAATTTCCACATATTTTCTAACTCAAAATTTGATTGTTTATATCCCCAAACTGACAATGCCATCATAGAACCTACTGATGATATAAAGAGAATTAACCAAATCCAATTTGAAAATTTAAAAGAATCTTTATGCTCTTTAAAGGCCTTGGCTAAGGCAACTGTGCTTGCTCCCTTTAATAGTCCTTCTATTTTGTCAAAAAGTTCGTCCTTTCTTTGACTATTAGTCGTAATGAAAGTGTCAATTTCTGATTGACTTACTTTAATATTCTTTTGAAAATCTGTTTTTAAACCTTGAATTTTATGTTCCACACCAGGGATTTTTTTTCCCTTTCCGTCTTCTGAGCCAAATAATTCTTTTCTATATTCATCAATATCTTTTTTTAGCTCTTCCACTTCATTTTTGTATTCAATAAACCTGTCAGAATAACTTGCTATTTCATCTGTAACAACAATTCCCTCTTCATTTTTCTTAAAAATAGACCTGTAGTATTCATTTACTTCGGTGAGTTTGACATCAATTTTTTCTTGATTCGAAGCTAACGTTATTATAGTCCCCTTCACTAATTCTATTTGTTTATGAAGTGTTGCTTTAATTTCATTTACTTCTGCTATGCTCGATCTAGCTTTAGACTTAAAATCATTTAGAGCAATTTCAGCATCTGACTGAAAAAGGTTCACAAATCTTTTAAGATAACCTTTCTCTCCTCTTTTAAATTCTGGTTCTTTTGTCATTCTTTTGTTTTAATCCTACATAACTACTGTATATCAGAACAGGATACGATATATCACCTTTATCCTTTTTGTTTTATTTTTTTTCAGCAACACCTCATCACACCCCAAGACTGCATGGATGATCATTTGTTTTCGAAATCTATCGGGTAGATGCCGTAGGTTTATCATGCTAGTAGAACAGATTTGGGATCGTTTACAACTAAACTACAAAAAAATAGTTAGTGTTCGAAAAGGCCTAGTCTATTGAGTATAGAAGGGTTACAACTGCTCTTGTAGGCTTTTTATTTCATCGCGTAGGCGTGCAGCTTCAATAAAGTCTAATTCTTTGGCGGCTTTTTCCATGGCCTTACGCACATCACGAATGCGTTGCTCAATTTGTGGTTTGGTAAGGTAGCGCGTAGCTTCTTCTGCGGCTTTACGCTCCGCCTTTTCTTGGGCGTAGGTCGCAACAGAGTTGGTTGACAAGGCATTGTCTAACGACTTGTTTAAGGCCCTGGGTACTTGCTTGTGCTTTTTGTTGTAGGCCATTTGCTTATCCCTGCGGTAGTTGGTACCGTCAATGGTTTCCTGCATGGAGCGGGTCACGGTATCCGCATACATAATGGCTTTTCCGTTAATGTTACGTGCGGCTCTCCCTACCGTTTGGGTGAGGGAACGGTTGGAGCGAAGGAAACCTTCTTTGTCGGCGTCTAAGATTGCGACAAGCGAAACTTCGGGTAAGTCCAAACCTTCCCGCAAGAGGTTAACCCCAATGAGGACATCAAACAGTCCTTTGCGCAGGTCTTGCATGATCTCCACCCGTTCTAAGGTATCTACATCGCTGTGAATGTAGCGACAGCGAATTTGAATACGACTCATGTATTTGGTCAGCTCCTCGGCCATGCGTTTGGTTAGGGTAGTAACAAGCGTACGTTCATCTTTTTCTACCCGCTGCTGAATTTCCTCAATCAAGTCATCAATTTGATTTTCACTCGGACGAACTTCTATGATAGGGTCCAACAAGCCGGTGGGGCGGATGATTTGTTCGACAAAAATTCCTTCCGATTTTTCCAGTTCATAATCGGCTGGGGTGGCACTTACAAATAGCACTTGGTTTTGCAGGCCTTCAAATTCTTCGAATTTTAAGGGGCGGTTGTCCATAGCCGCAGGTAGGCGAAAGCCATATTCGACAAGGTTTTCCTTTCTACTTCGGTCTCCGCCGTACATGGCATGTACCTGTGAGACGGTGACATGGCTTTCGTCTATCACCATTAAATAATCGTCTGGAAAATAGTCCAGCAGGCAGAAAGGCCGCGTTCCGGGTGCTCTTCCGTCTAGATAGCGGGAATAGTTTTCTATCCCAGAGCAGTACCCCAATTCACGAATCATTTCTAAGTCAAAATTTGTGCGTTCCTCCAAGCGTTTTGCTTCCAAAGGTTTGCCTACTTCTCTGAAAAAATCAATTTGTTTAACCAAATCATCCTGAATTTGGTGAATGGCATTTTGCAAAATATCAGGGGAGGTCACAAACATATTGGCGGGGTAAATATTTAGCCGCTCATAGCGTTCAATGGTTTGATTATTAATGGGATCAAAGGCTTCAATCTCTTCAATTTCATCGCCAAAAAAATGAACGCGAAAAGCGGTGTCAGCATAGCTGGGATAGATATCTACCACGTCTCCCTTTACACGAAAATTCCCGTGGTTAAAGTCGGCTGTAGTTCGTGAGTATAAACTCTGTACCAAGCGGTGCAACAATTTAGTGCGTGAGATGACTTGGTTTTGTTCTAAGGTGATAACGTTTTTCTGAAATTCTACAGGATTACCAATACCGTAGAGACAGGAAACAGAGGCTACCACCAATACATCTCGTCGTCCTGAGAGGAGGGAAGAGGTAGTGCTTAAGCGAAGTTTTTCAATCTCTTCGTTAATGGATAAATCTTTTTCGATATAGGTTCCCGTAACAGGGATATAGGCTTCGGGTTGATAGTAGTCGTAGTAAGAAACAAAGTACTCTACCGCATTGTTGGGAAAGAATTGCTTGAACTCTGAATACAACTGTGCCGCTAGCGTTTTATTGTGCGCTAGAACTAAGGTGGGGCGCTGTAAATCTTTTACTACGTTGGCCACGGTAAAGGTTTTTCCTGAACCTGTAACTCCCTGTAAAGTCATAAATTTTTCTTGCCCTTGAAAACCGTCTACCAGTTGTTTAATGGCTTCGGGCTGATCTCCAGTGGGCGAAAACTCAGATTCTAATTGAAACGGCATAGCAATTGTATCAAACCTCAAAATTAGCCATTCTTCTATATTTATTCGGGCTTCTCCGTTAAATCTTCTACTTTTGAGAAAACCCGCGTTATGGAAGAAAAACTCATTTCCCAGAAAAAGCCCTTTTTTCCCATTATTTCAGAGCTAACAGCTTACCTGAAACAATACAATCGCTGGGTGTTTACCCCAATTTTTTATGAAGATTTACTGCGGTTTTCAGGGTCTGTGGTGGTTTATGATGAAAATGAACAAGACACCCTTTGGGTAAGGGTCTATTACACCGACAGTGAACGTAACGACATTGATTATAACCTAAAAAAAATCTATGCCCTGTTGCATTCAGACGGGAATGAATCTTCAATTCCCTATTTAAATGTAGATGCCATTGACTATTGTACGTTTGGGAACTCAAAACCTTTCCGGATTAAAATAAGGAATATTTTGAATGACAACTTCACCTATTTTTATGTGAAACGCACCGATGCATCGCGTGTTTATGGGCTAGAGTTTGAGCACATGCTTTCGCCCCATAACTTAAACTTTTTGGTGAACGATACTACCTTGATTGAGGAGCATATTGCAGGTATACCGGGAGATGTCTTTATACAAGAGTTTTTGGGCGAGTGTTCTCCTGCACAACAGGCGCAAATTGCCAAAGAATATGTGAAGTTTAATGAGCGCTGTATGATTCGCCTATTGGGCGACATGCGGGCGTATAACTATGTGGTGGTGCCAACACATGACTTTGATCAGGTGGTGTATAAAATTCGCGCCATTGATTTTGACCAGCAATGCTATGAAGGGAAATTTAAGGTCTACCGTCCGCAATTTTTTAAAGAAAATTTCCCCATGGTAGAGATTGTAAAGGATAAATTGACCCTCAATTCTGTGAATCAATACAAGATTGAAGAACGCTCAATTGTTGCACGTAGAATTATTAGTTCTGGGGCACGTCTACAAAATTTAGTCACCATCATGAAGCAAGATGATTTAACGCGCACTGACTACCTCAAAAATTTGAGTGAAGAAATCTTTAAGTTTACAAAAGACGATGCTTTTTTAGCAGTGAAAAATGTTGGGGAGGTGATGGAAGCTTCTTTTGATTATGTACGTCGTCATTATGAGAATCTCAACATGACGAAACTCATACAGTCTTCTTAATAAAAGTCGGCATCGTCATAATCGAGCAGGCCTTCTTCATCATCATCATCGTCCTCGAAATCTAGCGTGCCTCCTTGGCTTTCAAAGTCTTTTTCAGGTGCTTCTTCTGGCACTTCTCCTTGTGCAAAAACTAGATTAGGATAAAGCATAGTGGGTTGTTTCTCTCCAACTTCCATGAGTTCAACAAAGAAGGTCCACAGGGCTAAAAAATCATAGACATAAATTAGGTGATGGTTTTCTGCATTGAAGAATTGATCTAAGCTTTTTCCAGCCATAGGTGTAGTACCCTCACCCATATCCAATAGGGGAAGTTCTTCTCCTTGTTCCCAATTTTCATTGGTAGTATAGAAGGAGGCCATCTCACTTCCGCCAAATCCAAAGGCTTGCGCTATGGCGTAGTGAAAGTCTTCTAAGCTTGCGTTGGCTTCTATTTCAAGATCGCGGAAAATGTCTTCTTGAGCATCTAAAATAATGCGGAAACGATAGATCATGTGTTGTTATGCTTGGGTTGAAAGATATGAAATAATAAATAGCTCTGCGCCCCAAACAGTAGGGAAGCAAAAAGCAAATGTAAGGGCTGTGTGCTAAATGGAAAATCAAAATAATACATTGCAATTCCTGTAAGAATTTCTAAACCAATCATGCCTAAAACATAGTACATGGTTTGAAGCGGATAGTTCATTTTTTTCAATAGGAAAAACAGGAGTACATTTAAAGCGGTGACCAAAAGGGAGAAACTTCGGTGCACGTAAAATAAAAGCGGTGCAGGATCGAGCCATAGCGCATGTGCTTCTTCTCCTAAACGGTTAATTTGCTCATCGACAAATTGACGTACTTGTGTACCCATGGCAATTTGTATCAGGGTTAACACCAAAGCGATAACTGCCAGTTGTTTGGTTACTTTACTTGGGTTGGGGAGCTCATTTTTTTGTTTTGAAATATAATAGAGGTAAAGGAGTAGCCCCACAATAACGAGTGCCATGACCATGTGAATGGTGATTTTGAAGGGCAATAAATTCGAATCGACTACTGTCTTCCCGAGCCAAGCTTGAAAGCCCATACCAAAAACAATGAGCCAAGACAGTACAAGAATCCATTTGTTTCGCTTCCATTGCCAAAATGATAATCCCCCAACAACAAGCGTGGCCAAACCGCCCAAGGCACCCAAGAGGCGATTTAAGAATTCAATCCAGGTGTGTAGGGAATTAAAAGTAGCATAATCGTGTTTGGTGTAATCTGCCCAATTGTTTTCATTAAAATTGGCGTTCGATTGAAAATCACTTTTGGCTACTTGTAAGGCTTCATTAACAATAATCACTTCTCCTTCTTTATAGTCGTGTTGCGGTTTCCAGTCCAACTGGCTGCGTTCTGTTGGTGGGATAAGATAGCCAAAACACTTAGGCCAATCGGGACAGCCCATGCCACTTCCTGTCATACGAACAATTGCCCCCGCAGCGATTACTCCGTAAACCAGTACCAATGAAACTCCTACCCAAAAACGAAATCTATTTTTCATTTGCAACTTTCTTTAGCCCTAGGGCTTTTCCTTCTTTCTCCATCAAAAGCTTTGCCGCTTCAAATTCATTGGGGATTTCTCCCTCTAAGATAGCTTCTTTAATTTTTTCTTTAATAATCCCAATCTCTTTACAGGGGCTTAGACCAAATGTTTGCATGATCAATTCCCCACTCACGGGTGGTTGGAAGTTTCGTACCCGATCGCGTTCTTCAACTTCAACAATTTTTTCACGTACCAGTTTAAAGTTTTGATGGTAGCGGGCAAAGCGTTTTGGATTTTTAGTGGTAATGTCTGCCTCACAAAGGGTGAGTAAATCGTCAACATGATCTCCAGCATCAAAGACCAATCGGCGTACTGCAGAATCAGTTACGATGTCTTGGGCTAAAACGATAGGACGAGAGCTCATAAACACCATTTTTTGGACAAACTTCATCTTTTCATTGAGCGGCATTTTTAGGCGCTTGAATAATTTGTAGACCATTTTAGCACCCACAAATTCGTGCGCATGAAAGGTCCAACCATTTGTTTTGGAGAACTTTTTGGTGGGTGCCTTACCGATATCGTGTAACAAAGCCGCCCATCGTAGCCACAAATTGGTTGTGTTTTCACAGATATTGTCTACCACCTCTAAGGTGTGGTAGAAGTTGTCTTTATGGGTTTGCCCCTCAACCTCGTCAATTCCTTTTAGCGCAGTGAGTTCAGGTAAAATATCCTCCAAAAGCCCCACCTGGTCGAGCAGTAAAAACCCTTTAGAAGGCTGTTGGGTGGCCATTATTTTATGGAGTTCATCTACAATTCGTTCTTTGGTAATGATCTCCATCCGTTTCTTTTCTTGAACAATTGCCTCTAGGGAGTTTGACTCAATTTCAAAATCCAATTGTGTGGCAAAGCGAATGGCGCGCAACATACGAAGTGGATCATCTGAATAAGTAACGACAGGATCTAAGGGCGTACGAAGCACCCCTTTTTTAAGGTCTTCCAATCCGTTAAATGGATCGATTAGTGTGCTAAAGTCACTTTCATTTAAGCTAACCGCTAGCGCATTAACAGTGAAATCACGTCTATTTTGATCGTCTTTTAAGGTTCCAGCTTCCACCACAGGATTGCGGCTTTCTTTGTGGTAAGATTCTTTTCGTGCACCAACAAATTCTAACGCCATCCCTTCAAATTTAATCATGGCCGTACCATAGGTTTTGAAGATGGAGATTTTAGCGGCATTTGGTAGTCGCTTCTGCACTGTTTTTGCTAGTTCAATGCCTGAACCAACACAAACAAAGTCGATATCTGTTACTTCTTTTTTTCGTCCCAACAGATAATCGCGCACAAACCCACCAACCACATACGTTTCTACGCCTAATTCTGCAGCAGCAGCTTTTAGGTGTTGAAAGACAGCTTGGTTTAATACTGCGCTAAAATCTGTATTCAATTGCATTAGTCTCTCAGGATTTCAATTGTGTTGTCCTCATTCAGACGAATTATTCGTGAGGCTTTGTTTTGACGTTCTTGTTGTCTTATCTGCACAACATGATCTACCCCTTGTTTTATTGCTTCATCTACCGTTGCAAAAGACGTTGGGCTTGGCTGGCCACTAATGTTTGCAGAAGTAGAGATAATTGGAGCACCTAAGGCTTCAATGAGTGTTTGGCAAAAGTCATCTTTTGCAATGCGCATGCCCACACTACCGTTAGCTGCACATAAACGTGGGCTGATGCCTTTCACTTTGGGGTATATGACTGTGGTTGGGCGTTCTTCTTCAAGGTAGAGCAGAAGGTTCGGATGAACTGCTCCCACATATTCTTCTAGCATTGTGCGGTTAGCCACCAAACAAATAAGTGCTTTACTGTCTTCACGTTGCTTTAATTCATACACTTTCTCTACAGCAGTTGTAGAACGTGCGTCACCTCCAATTCCCCAAATGGTATCGGTAGGGTAGAGAAGGGTTCCTTCTTGTTGAAGCGCAAGAAGTGCTTCTGAAAAAAGAACAGTATCGGTTTTCATGGTGTTACTTATACAGCTACGTTATGTTCTCTTAAAGCATCGTTTAAGGAAGTCTTTTTATCAGTACTCTCTTTGCGCTTTCCTATGATTAAAGCACAAGGTACTTGAAAGTCTCCAGCAGGAAATGTTTTGGTATAACTCCCCGGAATAACAACTGAACGGGCAGGAACACGTCCTTTCATTTCAACCGGTTCATCTCCCGTAACATCGATAATTTTTGTAGAAGCAGTTAAAACAACATTGGCACCAAGCACAGCTTCTTTCTCTACACGAACACCTTCTACCACTATACAGCGAGAGCCCACAAAGGCATTATCTTCAATAATTACAGGAGCAGCCTGTAAGGGCTCTAAAACTCCTCCAATACCAACACCTCCACTAAGGTGAACGTTTTTTCCTATTTGCGCACAGCTTCCTACTGTGGCCCAAGTGTCTACCATGGTACCTTCGTCAACATAGGCGCCAATATTCACATAGCTGGGCATTAAGATAACCCCAGATGAAATGTAAGCACCCTGACGTGCCACAGCGTGGGGTACCACACGAATTCCCTTGGCGGCATAGTCTTTTTTTAGGGGCATTTTATCGTGAAATTCCATGGGCCCCGCGTTGAGGGTTTCCATTTTTTGGATGGGGAAATACAAGACCACAGCTTTTTTCACCCATTCATTCACCTGCCAACCGTTGGCTGTAGGTTCTGCCACACGCAATTGTCCTAAATCCAATTGCTCAATTACAGCGCGAATAGCACTTTGTGTTTCTTCTTGTTCTAAGCGGGAACGATCTTCCCAAGCGGCTTCAATGATAGCTCTCATGGTAAAAATTTTGAAGGACAAATTTAGGGCTTCTTGTCCACTTTTTATACAAGAATCCCAAGGAACACCTTTGGGAGGCGTATATTTGCATATGGGAATAATTCTAGCGATAGATTTTGGGGAAAAACGCACCGGTATTGCTGTTACAGACCCTATGCAAATCATTGCATCGGGCTTAACTACCTTGCCTACAAAAGAGGTGATTCCTTTTTTGGTTGATTATTGTTCGGCGAATGCTGTACAGACGTGCGTGATTGGACAGCCAAAGCAAATGGATAATTCCCCATCAGAAGTTGAACCAAAAATTAAAGCATTCATTCAACGTCTGCAAACCGCTCTTCCTAACCTAAGAATTGACCGTTACGACGAGCGTTTTACCTCAAAGATGGCTTTTCAAACCATGTTGGATGGGGGTTTAAAGAAAGAACAACGAAAAAATAAGGGGCTCGTTGATAAGATTAGCGCAACCCTTTTGTTACAATCCTATTTAGATGCATCTTTGCATTCAAAGAAAAAGAACTAAATGATTTTACCGATTGTTGCTTACGGTACCCCTGTCTTAAAAAAGAAAGCTGTAGATATCCCTGAGGATTATGAGGGATTAGAAACACTACTAGAAAATATGTGGGAAACCATGTATGCCGCTAGCGGTGTTGGTTTAGCTGCACCACAGGTGGGTCTAGGTCTTCGGCTTTTTGTGGTAGATGCTTCTCCTTTTGCTGAAGATGAAGACTTGAGTCTGGAAGAACAAACACAGTTAAAAGATTTTAAGAAAGCCTTTATCAATCCAGTTATTGAAGAAGAAAGTGGTGAAGAATGGACGTTTAACGAAGGTTGCTTGAGTATTCCTGATGTACGTGAAGACGTGAAACGACAGGATAAACTGACCATCAGTTATCAAAATGAAGCAGGCAAACGCGTAACCGAAAGTTATTCGGGTCTGGCAGCACGAGTAATTCAGCACGAATACGACCACATTGAAGGGATTTTGTTTACCGATAAACTTTCTCCCCTCAAGAAGCGGTTGATAAAAGGAAAATTAACGAACATCAGTAAGGGGAAGGTCCATGTAGATTATAAAATGAAGTTTCCTTTACAATCTAAAAAAAGATAAACATGCAACTCGATCAAATCATTGCCATTGGTGGCCGTCCTGGACTTTATGAAATTGCTTTACAAACCCGTACAGGAGTAGTTGCTACTTCTTTGGTAGACGGGAAACGCATTAACGCTTCTGTTAGAAACCAAGTTAGTCTCTTGTCAGAAATCAATATTTACGGATTGGACAAAGAGGTGCCGCTTCGGGAAATCCTCAAACGAATTTTCGAGAAGGAGGAAGGAAAAACATGTGCGGTAAAACCAAAAGCACCCGCTGATGAGTTGGAGGCTTTTTTCTTTGAAGTCTTTCAAGATTACGATGAAGACCGTGTCTATCCTTCCGACATTAAGAAAATTATCCAATGGTATAATATTTTAGTGGAAAAAGCACCTGAGGTGTTTACCGAGGAGGTAGAAGAAGATGTAACCCAAGCTGATGAATAGTCGCAAAGATCAATTGGCTGCGGTAGACCGCCTACTCACCATTATGGATGAGTTGCGTGAGCAGTGTCCTTGGGACCGAAAGCAAACCTTTGAATCACTTCGGCATTTAACCATAGAAGAAACCTACGAGTTGGGTGATGCTATTCTAGACCGCAACCTAGAAGAAATTAAAAATGAGTTAGGAGATTTACTCTTGCACATTGCCTTTTATGCCAAGCTAGGGAGTGAAGAAAAGGCCTTTGATATGGCTGATATTGCGCACAGTATTAGTGAGAAACTCATTCACCGTCATCCACACATTTATGGTGATGTTAAGGTAGAAAATGAAGAAGACGTAAAGAAAAACTGGGAGGCGCTAAAGCTAAAAGAAGGCAAGAAAAGTGTATTGTCTGGCGTACCTAAAGGCCTACCTGCACTAGTGAAAGCACAACGTATTCAAGATAAGGTAGCTGGGGTAGGATTTGATTGGGAGCAACCCGAGCAGGTTTGGGAAAAGGTACAAGAAGAATTGGCAGAATTTAAGGCAGAAGTTGATCAGGGCGATACGCATGCAATGGAAGCTGAATTTGGAGACTTGCTTTTTTCATTGATTAATTATGCGCGATTTTTGAAAATAAATCCCGACACCGCCTTAGAACGCACCAATCAAAAATTCACCAAACGTTTTAATTATCTCGAAGCAAAAGCGCAGGCGTTGGGGAAATCACTACACGAAATGAGCCTAGCAGAGATGGATGTCTTTTGGGAAGAGGCTAAGAAACAATAGGTCAAAATAAAATTTGCGTTGAAGTAAGGCCTTGACTTATTAATTATTCGTCAGAGTTTTCTCCTGCTTCTTGCGTTTCTTCTTCCGCTACGTTTTGTTTGATTAATTTCCTTTTGAGCGACTTTACAGCATTGGCTTTTTCTTCTAGGTTTGACTTTTGCTGATTGAGTTGTGCTATTTTTTGGTTCACTTCTTTCAACATAGGATTGTCTTCGCTACTGCTGCTAAAGAATTGTAGGTTGTTTTCCAATTGAATGAGTTCTTGAGCGATTTCTTCCAACTGCTTTTTTAATTGACTGTGTTCTTTGTTGAGTCCTTGCGCATCTTCTTTAATGCAACTAAGTTGTGTGGCAAACTGTTGCGCTGTTTTTTCTTTTTTAGAAAGCGAGGTAGCCTCCCATAGCCCTACAAGGTGTTGGAGCATTTTCTTTTGCGCCGGACTGTTATTGTTTGGTTCGAGTCCAAGCCATTGTTCTACTTGCTCATCAATGAATTGTTCTAGCTTTTTAGGTGTAGTAGGGGCTTCTTTTTTCACTAATTCTGCCACAAAATTGTTTTGGGCGCTTAGTTTGGCTTGATCTTCGGCACTTAAGGCTTCTACTTTATTTTTTAGACGATCAAAGTAGAGATTGGTCAAACTTTTAAATTCTTCCCAGAGTTTATTGGATAGACGTCTGGAGATTCGTCCTGTTTTTTTCCAATCGTTTTGAACGCTTTTCATGCGCCCCACATGATCTCGCCAGTTGGGATCGTCTAAAATTGTAGCGACCTCTGCGATGAGCGCTTTTTTTGCTTCAATATGGGTGCGTTCTTCCTGTTTGTGCTGTTTGTAGAACTGATTTTTTGCATGGTTATACGAACGACTAACTTCACGAAAACGATTCCACAAACGACGGTTATCTGCCTTTGGCGCTCGACCTATCGCTTGGAATTTTTCTTTAAGCTCATTTACCTTGCGCATACTGTTTTGCCATGCATTGTGGTTCTGGGGCGGCTGTTCTATTTCTTTTTCAATCAACACTAAGAGCTCTTCTTTTTGCGCTCTGTTGTTTGCTTGGATTTCATCGATGTTTTTATTGTATTCATTTTTTCGTTCATGAATAACTTTAGTAGCGGCTTGAAACCTACTCCACAATTGTTCTCTTTCTTCCCGTGCCACTGGACCTAAATCATTTTTCCATAGTCGATGAAGTGTATTGAGTTCACGAATGGCAGCAGGGATATCTTGCAGCGCAGCTAATGCTTCTGTACGCTCTACAATTTTTAATCGTTCAGCATAGTTGTGTTTAAAATCTGCCTCTCTTAAATCACGGTTAAGGTGAAGAAAGTCATAGTACCGCTCAACATGAAATTTATAGGTTTGCCAAATATTGTTGCTTTCATTGCGCGGAACTTGTCCTGTGTTGTGGAAGGCTTCTTGCAGGTTTTTGAACTGGCGGTAGCTGTTATTGTCGTGAACACTATCGTCAATCAATTGTTTAATTTCTTCAATGATTTCCCGCTTTCGGTTGAGGTTGGCTTTTTGGGCAGCCTCTTGTTCCTTAAAGTGTTTGCTTTTTCGGTTTTTGTATTCCCGAATTAAGCCACTGAAGTTCTTTTTGTAGTCCGGTTGAAAGAAGAAGTCAATTTCATTCCCACCTTCAGCAATAAATGCGTCTTTTTTTTCTTGAAGTACCTTTAAGAATTTTTGATCAAAACTCTCCTGTAGGGCTCGTACATTGGCGCCCATTTTCATCCATTGATCATCTTTGAGAATTTTTTCAATGGCCGTTGGATAATCTTCTAATGACAGTTCCTCAAGGTTGGGGCCTGTCTTTTTATCTTCTTTGACAGCTTCTGCGGCTTCACTATCATTTGTAGAATTTTCCACACTTTCTTCTGCTGCAGCTTGCTGTTGTTCTTGATTTTCTTCAGGTGATAAGGTAGGTTCCATTTGCATGACAAAGGTATTAGATCGATTCTTCTACCTATAAACTTACAAAAAATATAATTGCTCTACTGCGCCATCCAAAGCGTCCAAGCTGCTTCTGCTTGGTGGATCAACATTTTAGATCCATTCGCAATCCCTGCTCCCTGTGCTTTCCCTAAGGTTAAAAAACGCGTTTCCTCTGGGTTGTAAATTAAATCAAACAAGAAGTGCTTTGGTGTTAAGGCGTTGTAGTTTATTTCAGGGGCATTTTCTACCTTTGGAAAGGTGCCTAAAGGGGTACAGTTTACAATAAGGTGGTGTTGGGCAATGATATCCGCAGAAAGCTCATCATAGCTAATGCTTTTTTCACTGGATTTTCTTGAGACAAATTGTGGGCTAATGCCATGTTGTTTTAAAACATATTCTACCGCTTTTGAAGCTCCTCCAGTTCCTAAGATTAGGGCTTTCTCTGCTTTACCCTGCCACTGATCAAATAAGGATTTTTCAAAGCCATAGGCATCTGTATTGTGCCCAATACGTTTTCCGTCTTGTGTAAAAACAATGGTGTTTACCGCACCAATTTGAGCGGCTTGAGGGCTAAGTTCATCTAAGACCTCTGCAACTTCTTCTTTGTACGGAATGGTGACGTTTAGTCCTTTAATGTCGTTGCGTAAAATGGTTTTGTGTACTTCTTCAACACTGTCGCAATCATAATTGTCATACTGGCAATGCAGCAGGTTTTCTCGTTTGAATTTTTCAGCGAAATAACCCCTAGAAAAAGAGTAGTCAATCTGTTTACCTAAGAGTCCAAACTTAAGTTTTTTGCTGTTTTCCATAGCGTTCAAGTTGTATCACAATGTAGCTACCCAAAAGTATAAAAAAGCAAACGATTAGGGTATCGATACGAAAGAGATCGGGAAAATAAAATTGATTGTTCGGGCTGTTCAAAAGCATTAGAAGTTTGTCGTGTTGTTCTATTGTTTTTGCGGTCCAGGGCCAAACGGCTCCTAAAGAACCCAAGATAAAACCAACAAGGGTAGAAATTGTAATGCTTTTGTAGTGTTTTATTAGCTGTTCTAATAATTTTGAAAATAAAATTAACCCCATGGTTGATCCTAAGGTGAAATAGATAAATACGCCTAACAGTCGCTTTCGTTCAGGATCTTCAAGTCCCCAACCGTTTCCAGTCAATACATCTTTTAACATAAAAAAGATACCATTAACACAATCGACTAAAAGGAGGTTGTAGTTCCCCAAAATAAGAATCAGTAAGGAGCCTGAAAGTCCCGGTAGGGTCATGCCAGTAATACTCACCATACCGCAAAAAATGACAAATAACCAATGGTCATTTTCTGTTCCGGGGTTAACCCATAACAGCGTTAAACCAAAGAGTAACCCTAAAACACTCCCCAAGTATTCCTTACTGCTGTATTTTGGCAGATCCCTCCAGATGTAAAAAACTGAAGTTAAAATCATCCCAAAAAAACTACCCATTACGTGACGCGGATAATGGTCTAAAAGAAAATCTAATAGAAGGGAAACACTAAAGAAGCTCAGTCCGACTCCGCTAAAAAGAAGAAGAAGAAAGCGTCCGTTTATATGTGCGTAAAAAGGGAGGAAACCTTGTTTAAATAGAATTTTCAATGCTTTTCCGTCGAGACGAGAAAAGGAATAGATGAGTTCCTCATAGAAGCCTGCTGCAAGGGCTACAATCCCACCAGAAACTCCAGGGATTTTATTGGCCATTCCCATTGCCATTCCTTTAAAAACGAGTAATAGTCGGTCACTCCAGTTTCGAACAGGGGTAATGTGTTTACTTTTTTGGGGCATAGCGTTCGATCAATAGCATACTCAAAGCGCCTGTGATTAAAAGAGCAAAAGCAGGTAAAAATTGTGCATCTACTCCCATATTTAACGGATTGGTGTTGATCCAATCTATCTCCCCATTTTTCTCAATTGCTGTTTTCCAAGGCCAAATTTTTGGCAAGGCTCCCATCATAAAACCAATAAGCACACTTAGGGTAGCTTCTTTCTTGTGGTTGAACAACCAAGTGAGTATTCTTGAAAACACTTTCAATCCGGTTACTATTCCCAAAGCAATAACGATAACTTTGGTGTAGACAGTTTGAAATTCAACCCAATTAAAATTGAAAAGAACTGCTACACTCCCTTTAACGGTTTGGAGTACCTCTTCGTAAACTCCTAAAAGGATGAATATAAATGCACCAGAGATACCGGGGAGTATCATAGCAATGATGGCAATCATGCTAGAGAAAAAAAGATAAGCAAGGTTATCTGCGGCAGCTGTTGGTGGGAGTTTAGTAATGCCAAAAGCGACTAGAAATCCAAACAACAAGAACAAAAAGTGATTCCATTTACGTTCTTTTAGTTGGTTGATTAATAGGAATATACTAGCGATAATCAAACCAAAGAAAAAGGACCAAAGCAAGATAGGGTGATGCGCTAAAAGGAAAGTAATGCCACTTGATAAAAAAAGAATACCACTAATTATCCCGAATGCTAAGGGGAGTAAAAACCCGCCATTGACATCTTTCCAAAATGCTTTGAATTTACCTTTGCGAAGAAGATTAAGTTGTTGAAGACGAAGATTGTCTATGCTTTGAATTAATTCACTGTAGATTCCTGTAATCAACGCCATTGTTCCTCCAGACACACCGGGTACAATATCTGCTGCCCCCATGAGAAGGCCTTTTAAGTAAAGTATAAATGGTTTTTGCATAGCGCTTAAGGCTTATTGCCTTACAGAAGATTGGATTTTTTTTGCCAATGTAGGAAACAACTCAAGTAAAGCTTCATCAATAGCATTGTTTTTTTGATTGATGTTTTGGAGGTAATACTCCATTTCAATACTCTTGCCTAATTGTTGGAAGCAACCGGCTAAACGAAAATCGAGTTCTTCTTGTTCAGGATAAAACTCTTTTGCCTGTTGTCCTATTGATGTTGCTTTTTCCCATTCATTTAAAAAGATCAAGGTGTCAATCCATTCCATCCAAACCGATAGTTCATAATTGCCTAATTCAATGGTGTTTTGAAATGCAATTTCTGCTTCTGCATAACGCCCCAAGGCTTTGTTAAGAAGTGCACTTCGCTTCCAATAAGCGAGGTAATTTTCATTTATCTGTAATGCTTTTTCGCAGTAGTAATGCGCCTTGTCATTTTGTCCTTTATTCAGGTAAAAATCAATAATTCCTGTCCACGCTTTCTCATAAGAAGGATCGTGGTTAATTCCTTTTTTGAAAAATTGTACCGCCAATTGTTCATTGCCTAACGCTTCGTGGCAGTGCGCAATACGCACTAGCAGGTAAGAGGACGGATCTTCTAGTTTCAACGCGCATTCATATTGTTCTATGGCGTTGTTGATGTGTCCTAGAGACTCTAGAAGTTTTGCCTTTTCAATGTATGCTCCAGTAAAGGTATCTTCACTAATAATCGCAAAGTCAAAAGCCCCTAGGGCTTCTTCTTTTTTGTCTAGTTGCAGGTATTGCTTGCCCACTTCTAACCAAGCAATTTCGTTGTATGGGTTTTTTTCGAGCAAGCCATTCAAAATTTCTACAGCTTCTTCATGTGCTTTAAGGTATTCAAGGCAAAAAAGAAGGTTGTAGAGGACTTGAAAATCATCAGGATCTACTTCAATGCATCGGCGGAAATAGTTTTTAGCTTCTGTATAATTTTCTAGCACCATGTATTCCATGGCTAAAAGGCACCATACTTCGCTTAGGTCTTCGGCAAAGTCTAATGCTTTGTATAAATACTCAATGGCAGCTACATGGTTCTTTTGTTTAGAGTTAATGGTAGCTTTCTGTATGTAAACTTCTTCATTGCTTGGCTCCATTTCTTCTATGGTATCCAACAAAACACTTGCTTCTTCCATTTGGCCATCAAAAATCATTACTTCTGATTTTAGTAATAGTAAATCAGAGTGGAAAGGGTGTTGATTGATCGCCATCTCCAAGGCTTTTTTCGCGAGGTTTATTTCACCTGTATCGATGTAATATTGAATGATCGTTTCAAATTCAGACGCGTCAAAGAAATATAGTTGGTTGCTTTTGAGCATTTGTTCGAATCGCGATACAGCTGCATCAGCATTTTGCGAAAATTCACGGTACATAGGCAGTGCGTGTTGGTTTAAATAAATTTAGGGACTAAGCTGTTGAAAGCGAAAGAACTCCACTTATTGTTTTTAACAAATTAATCAACACTATTGATGTCCTCATTGAGTACATCAAGTATGATGCCACAGCCCTTTTTTATTTCTCTTGGGCTAATAGTCAATGGAGGGGAGATGCGGAGTGCCCTTTTTTCCCAGAGGAGAAAGAAGAGAATTAATCCTCTTTCTAGGCAGCGTTGAACCACTTTACCCAAATCAACATCTGCTGTTAAAATTGGGGCAAGCATAAGTCCACGACCTCGAATTTCTTTAATTTTTGGATGGACCAATAAGCTTCGAAAAAGGTGTTCTTTTTCCGCTACCTGTTCCATCAATTTTTTCTTGAGTAGTGTTTGAAGTGTAGCATGGGCTGCTGCGGCAATCACAGGGTTTCCACCAAAAGTAGTGATATGACCTAGCGCAGGATTATGGGTTAATTGTTCCATCATAGAACTGGAACTAGAAAATGCACCGATGGGTAATCCACCCCCGAGGCCTTTACCAATAACCAATATATCAGGAATAATTCCTTCTTGCTCAAAAGCAAATAGGCTACCAGTACGGCCAATGCCCGGTTGAATTTCGTCTAAAATTAGCAACGCACCCACTTCTTCACAACGCGCTTTAACCGCTTTTAGATAGTCTTTCTCTGGAACAATGAAGCCTGCACCACCCTGAATGGTCTCGAGAATGACTGCGGCTGTTTTTGTCGTGATTTTGTCTACTTCTTCTTTTGCATTGAAATGGATGAAGTTGACTTTGGGAAGTAAAGGTGTGTACCCCTTTTTTTGAGCATCAACCCCCAATAGACTTAGTGCTCCCTGTGTACTTCCATGATAGGCTTGGTGTGCTGCAATAAATTCTTCTCTTCCGGTAACACGTTTGGCGAGTTTCATGGCGCCTTCAATAGCTTCTGTACCCGAGTTGGTTAAGTAGGTAACTTCTAATGATTTTGGAAGTTGACTCGCCAATAGCTTGCACAGTTCAACCGCAGGGGCTTGTGCATATTCCCCATAAACCATAACGTGTAAGTAACGCTTGAGTTGTTTTTTGATTGCACGAACAACTGCAGGATGACGGTGCCCTAAACTACAGGCCGAGACCCCAGCAACAAAGTCTAGGTACTTCTTACCATTGCTATCTGTGATATAAGATCCTTTGGCGCTTTTAACCACCATACCCATTGGTTGGGGTGTTGTCTTAGCTTGATAGTGCAAAAAATCTTCGAGTAGCATCACACAGCAGTTTAATCTTTTTTAAATAAGTCTTCTAGGGTTTTCGGACGTTCTTCCTCGCGCCAAAGGAACCCTTCCAATTTTCGAAGGTTTGGATCGAGTTCTTTATCTGGGAAAACGTCCCCCTCAGGGCTTACGTAAAATGAAATATCTTCAATTTCATTTTCTTTAAAAGTAATGTTTAGAGCACTACAAATGGTCTTGTCTATACCCACTAGCTCCCCACTGTCTGAATACAGATAATAGAGTACTTGTGTGTTTTTTATCACATCGAGTTCATTTAATGCTCCATCTAGAAAATCGCCATAGAGTTCAGTGCCTACAATTTGATTATATCCGTCACTACTTAAACTGTCTTTTTCAACGATGAATGCGTTTCCAAAAATAAAGAGCGAATCGAGTTTTTTTGTTTCAAAATCAGTTTTCATATAAATGACTTCGCCACTCATTTGACTTTGATTGAACCACATAACAGGGTTGCGCTTGTTTTTTTCTTCGCTTGAAAGTACTTGGGCCTCTTTTTTAGACAAGGGGCGCTTGAGTAATTCAATCCGACCAATGGTCTCATCTAAATAGAGGGAATCAGATTTACCTCTTAGGTCTTGTTTTAATATTTTCACACCATAGTACCCCCTAAGTATGCGCGCCTCTGAGGGTCCAGTTCCAACCAAGGTATCGGCATGAATGTAAAGCGAGTCATTTTCTATGATGTTAATTGCTACTGCTCTTCGCGTAATAATAGCCGAGTCTTTCGCTTTAAATATTTCAGCATAATTCCCTCGAATGATGGATTTATTGATGGTGTCGGTAATTTCAACTTTATTGGTAGCTGCTGCGTAGTTTCTACTGTTTTCAAAGTAGAGACTGTCACCGTTAATGATTTTATTGTTGTATAAAATCTCCGCATTGCGGTTAAAATATCCCCTTTGGTTTTGGGTGTCATAGAACCCTTTTTCACAGTAGATATCATAATCTTCCCCAATTATTTTTGTTGGTCCGTAAAGGAAGGCTTTGTTCGACTCGGTGTAATAGTCCAACTGGCTAGAGGTAACTTGGTACTCTGGGTTTTTGATACGTACGTTTGATAGAAAGCGATATTTTTTTTCTTTCATATAGTAGCGCCCACGATTGCTTTTTAAAACACTCGCGCTGTCGATAATTGTACCTGGTGTTTCATAGTAAGCCAAATCATCAAAGCGGTCTAAAAAAAGCGTGTCGGTTTCCAAGGTCATATCGGGTTGTTCTAAAAAAACATTTCCCCAAGCCTTGGCTTTTCCTGTTTCACCATCGTATTCCATAAATGCGCTGGTCATTCGAATACTGTCTCCTTGTGTGAAAATGACTTCACCTTGTGCTTTAAAGGCGTTTTTCTTTGAGTAAAAAAAAGATTTATCAGATTCTATTAATGCGCCTTGGTGGAATAATTTTACACGAATATTATCTTTTTTAAGCAGGATGTTTGCACCGGGGAAATTGGCTTCATCTTTCCCAAAAGAGCCAGCTTGTTGAATGGTGATAACACGTTTTTCCTGTCCCATTAACTGACCTCCGCTTAAGAAGAGGATTAGCAGGACAAAATGTGAAAGCGCTTTTTTCACAGCTTAGGAGGCTTATCTAAAAATGGTCTGTTTTCTGTCGGGCCCTACCGAGACAATTTTAATGGGAGTTTCCAGTTCTTTTTCTAAAAACGCAATGTAAGCATTGAATTCTGCAGGGAATTCTTCTTCTGTGCTCATTTGTGTTAGATCTTCTTTCCAACCGGGAAGTTCAATGTATTCTGGAGTTACATTATTGGGCTCAATAGAGAATGGGAAATGCTCAATGTTACCCTCTTTTGTTTTGTATTGGGTGCAAACTTTGATAGTTGGAAAACCAGACAATACATCGCCTTTCATCATCATAAGTTGTGTTACACCGTTTACACGTATGGCATATTTAAGGGCTACAAGATCAATCCAGCCGCAGCGTCTTGCGCGTCCGGTGGTGGCGCCAAATTCATGTCCAACACGCCCCATTGTTTCTCCCACTTCATCAAACAACTCTGTTGGGAATGGACCGCTACCTACACGGGTAGTGTAGGCTTTAAAAATCCCGAATACTTCGCCTACTGCATTAGGGGCAATGCCTAGACCGGTACAAGCACCTGCAGCTGTGGTGGTAGATGAGGTGACAAAAGGGTAGGTACCAAAGTCAATATCTAGGAGGGAACCTTGCGCTCCTTCAGCTAAAATCTTTTTATTTTCCTTTTGGGCGGTATGTAAGAAATGTTCACTATCAATGAGAGGTAGTGTTTTTAATGTCTCTAAGCTTTCAAAGAAAGTAGCTTCTAGGTCGGTGAGGTCATACTCTATATTGCTGTCATAATTCGATAACATTTTTAAATGTTTATCGCGAAGTGTAGCGTACCGCTCTTTCCAATCGTCCAGTAAAATATCCCCAACACGTATACCGTTTCTTCCAGTTTTGTCCATATAGGTTGGACCAATTCCTTTTAGGGTTGAACCAATTTTTGCTTTCCCTTTAGCGGCTTCTGATGCGGCATCGAGTAAGCGATGTGTGGGTAAAATCAGGTGTGCCTTTTTAGAGACATAAAGCTTTTTGGTGAAGTCGATCTTAAAATCGGCTAGTTTATCGAGCTCTCCCTTGAAGATAACGGGATCAATGACAACTCCGTTGCCAATTATATTAAGTGCTGTTGGGTGAAATATTCCTGAGGGAATGGTGTGTAGCACATGTGAGATCCCATCAAATTTTAAGGTGTGCCCAGCATTGGGGCCACCTTGAAATCGTGCGATAATATCGTAATCTTTGGTAAGGACATCAACAATTTTTCCTTTTCCTTCGTCTCCCCATTGGAGTCCTAGAAGTAAATCAACCGACATATGGTAGTGGGTATTTAAGATTCTTTTTTGGTGCCGTAAAAGTATAAAGAATGGTGGTGAATATCAACATTAAACACCTCTTCAATTGTTTTTTTTATTGACTGGATTCTAGGATCGCAAAACTCTTTCACTTCTCCTGTATCTGTCATGATAATATGGTCGTGCTGCTTGTCAAAAAACGATTTTTCATATTGTGCTTGTGCTCCAAACTGATGTTTTCGAATTAATCCAGATTCTAGCAAGAGATCTACGGTATTGTATAGTGTTGCACGACTCACACGGTAGTTTTTGTTTTTCATTTTGATATAGAGTGATTCTATATCGAAGTGGTCGTTGTGTTCGTAGATTTCATGTAAAATGGCAAATCGTTCAGGTGTTTTTCTGTGTTTGTGTTGATCCAGAAATCCAATGAAAACATTTTTGACAATTTCTTGTTGGTCTTTTTCTTCAGCCATATTCCCAAAATATCTAAAGTAAAAGTAGTGTTTCTTTTCTTAATGGCGACTTACCTTTTCAATTCCGTTGATTTTCATCAACTGTTGTTTGAGCTTTTTGAGGGTGCCTTTATTGTTTACCCGCATGGTAATAATGCCTTTGAACAGTTCTTCTTCGGTGTGAAAGTTTATTTTCTTGATGTCGACATTAAGATTGTTTGAAATAACCCGTGTTACTTGATTGACCAATCCTTTTTGATCAATGCCACTAAGTTCTAATTCTGCCGTAAATTCTTGTTCACTCGAGTCCACCCACCAAGCAGGAACAATGCGGTAGGCAAAGTTTGATTGCATGGCCACAGCGTTAGAACAATTGTGTTTGTGCACCTTTATTCCTTCGTTTATGGTAACAAAACCAAATACTTTGTCTCCGGCAATAGGATGACAACAAGGCGAAAGTTTGTAGGGTAATTCCTCGCGTTCTTTCCCAAAAACTAGCTTGTCATAGCGCGAAACAAACTCATCATTATCAACTGTTTTTGGAGGGGATGAACTTCGTAAACGTTTCTTGAAGAAATTTAAGAAGGTGTTGTTAAATGTCGTAGCAAATTCTTTTAGTTTGCGGTTGTCTATAGTTCCTAGACCAACGCGATAAAACAAGTCAAGACTAGAATTCACTTTAAAGAAAATGACCAATTGACGAATGGATTTATCGTCCATATTTATTCGCAAATGCTTTAATTTTCTGCGTAAAATTTCTTTTCCTTCTTCGGCAATTCTCTTTTTTTCTTCGTTTAGCGCAGATTTTATATTATTTCTAGCCCTAGAGGTAATTACATAGTCTAGCCAGTTGGCAGTGGGTTTAGACGTAGAAGAAGTAATGATTTCAACCAAGTCTCCACTTTTAAGTGTGCGGGAAAGCGGAACTAATTTTCCATTCACTCTTGCCCCTCTTGTTTTTCCGCCAATCTCTGTGTGAATTGAATATGCGAAGTCTAGCGCTGATGAACCTTGTGGGAGTGATTTTAAGTCTCCCTGAGGGGTGAAGACAAATATTTCTTCGGCGTAGAGATTGAGCTTGAAGTTTTCTACAAAATCAACGGCGTTTGAGTCTTTTGATTCTAAGACTTCCTGTAAACGATTGAGCCAAACATCAATTCCCGTTTCTTTTTCTTCTCCTTGTTTGTATCTGTAATGAGCTGCATAACCTTTCTCGGCAATTTCATGCATTCGCTCTGATCGAATTTGAACTTCTACCCATTTGTTATTGGGCCCCATAACGGTAATGTGCAGCGACTCATACCCGTTTGATTTTGGTGATGAGATCCAATCGCGCAGTCGGGTTGGGTTGGGGGTAAAGTGATCGGTAATTATAGAGTAGATCTTCCAGGCTAAAAATTTCTCGTTTTTAGGTGATGATTTATACACAATGCGAATGGCAAACTTGTCGAAAACCTGTTCATAGCTAATGTTTTGCCGCTGCATTTTTTTGTGAATCGAAAAAATGGACTTACTGCGCCCTTTGATGAAATAATTGAGTTTTTCTTTATCAAGGGAGTCTTTCAAAAAGTTAGAGAATGATTTAATGTATTTATTCTGTTCTTCTTGACTTTCTTCAATTTTGTTTTTGATTGCATCAAAACGCTGAGGTTCTGTATACTTAAGACTTAAGTCTTCAAGCTCAGTTTTGATGTTATACATTCCAATGCGGTGGGCGAGAGGAGCATAGATGTAAAGTGTTTCAGATGCTATTTTTACCTGTTTGTATTCAGGCATGGCATCCATGGTTTGCATGTTATGTAAACGGTCTGCAATTTTTATAATGATAACGCGTATGTCATCATTAAGCGTTAAAAGCATTTTACGGAAGTTCTCTGCTTGTAAGGAAATATCCGTGTCTTTCTTGAGGTGGGAGATTTTTGTAAGCCCATGAACAATTTTAGCCACCGTATTGCCAAACAAACGTTCAATATCGTTAAGGGTATATTCTGTATCCTCAACAGTATCGTGAAGAAGTGCAGCTGCGATTGAGGTGGCATCTAAGCCAATTTCTGATGCGACTATTTTAGCAACAGCGATTGGGTGGAAAATGTAAGCTTCCCCTGATTTTCGACGTTGGTTCTTGTGTGCATCAACAGCTGTATTGAAGGCTAAACGTATGAGTTTTTTGTCTTCATTTGTTAGTTGCAAATAACTAATCCGCAGTAGCTCCTTATACTGTTTCGCTATCTCTTTATTTTCTATTTCTTCATCAACAAGCATAGTAGTAATTTACGCAATTCTTTTTTAAGCGGCGAACGTATGGCTTTAGTTTCTTTGACGTTGAACCTCTGCAAGAAGAATGCCAGCAGCTACCGATACGTTTAGGGAGTCATTTTTTCCAAGCATAGGAATAATAATGGGTGTGCTTTTTTCCATCATCCATTCTGGGGAAAGACCTGTATCTTCTGTTCCCACAGCGATAGCTGTAGCTTTCGAATAATCGAACATGGTGTAGGGTTTAGACGATTCTGCTAGAGCAGCGCTGTAAACAGGGATTTCTTTTTGTGCCAGAAAGTGAAATAATTCTTTCCGATCAGTTACCGCAATTGGAACAGAAAAAATGCACCCAACGCTAGAACGAATTACATTGGGATTATATAATTCTGTTTTAGGCGCAGCGAGTATGACTGCATCAACGGCCATGGCATCTGCTGTGCGTAATAAAGCACCAATATTTCCTGGCTTTTCAGGCGACTCAGCAATTAAAATAAGGGAATTCTCTTGTGGTAATTTTAATGTTGCTAGTGCGTGAGATTTACATTTTGCAATTGCCAATACTGTTGAGGTAGTGCGGTAACACAAGCGTTCAAAAAGAGAGGACACCATTTTGATGTCCTCTGTTTTAGTTGAATGATTTATACTACTATCGGGTTGATGCCCTTCTTTTAGGTACAGTTGAATTAATTCGAAACCTCCTGCCTGGGCGTGTAAGATTTCCTTTTCCCCTTCAATGACAAAGCACTGCTCTTCTTTGCGCTTGCGCGCTTTTTCTTGTAACGATTTAACTCGTTTAAAGTGTGCATTTTGCGGACTGGAAATCAGTAGCATATTCTTAGCGTGAAAATTTTTCCATGTAACGCTTCCACAGTTCTGTTTGATGCGTTTCTAGGCTAATTTCTCTTCCCTGAATAAAGGCGTGACTCAATTGGTTGGTGCGCATGTCGAGCGCATCACCTTCAGCAATGAATACAGTGGCGTCTTTTCCAACTTCAAGGCTCCCTAAACGCTCATCGATTCCTAAAATCTTTGCAGCATTTAGTGTAATCATTTCTACAGCTTTTTCCTTTGCAACGCCATAAGCAGCAAATGTTCCAGCATAGAAAGGTAAGTTACGCGTATTCATACGTTCCATTCTACCACTTACATCTATTGTAATGGTCAAGCCAGCATCCATCAATAGCTTTGCCATTTTAAAGGGAAGTTTAACGTCCTCGTCTGCGGTGTTTGGTAAACGGTGAGGGCGTGAGAGTATCACAGGTATATTGTGCTCTTTTAAGTAGGGGAGAACAAGATGAGCATCATCACCTCCCACAAGAACAATGTGTTGTATTCCTTGTTTTTTCAAGAGTTCAATACCGTCTAAAATCTGACGTTTCTCTTTGGCGTGCAGGTAAACTTGTTGCGCTCCCGTGAATACCCCAGCTAAAGCTGCATTGGGTAAACTTTTAGGACGTTCTCCTTTTTGGAAAGTTTTTGCTTTCACGAGATATTGCTTAAGCTCATCAACTTGTTTGCTGTAGTTTTTTTGGTCATACACCAAGGGATCTTCCCCTTTAGAGGCATTACCACGACGGTAGGAACGCGGCCAATACACATGAATTCCTTCATCTGTTTTTAAACTCGCGTCTTCCCAGTTCCACGCATCAAGTTGAACAACAGAAGAGCTTCCTGCAATTCGACCACGTGTTGGAACAATTTGAGCAGTTAAAATACCATTGGGTCGGAGTGATTCTACAACCTTTGATTCTGCATTATACGCAATGATGGTTCTTATGTGTGGTAAAAATGTTCCGATTTCATTTAAATCATTGGTCGGACGAACAGCGTCAATTTCAACCATACCAACGGTACTGTTGGCAGCAATAAAACCTGGGTAGAGGTGTTTCCCTTTTGCATCAATGGTCGTAGCATAGCTGTTTTGTTCTGTTCCAGCTTCTCCCAATTCAACAATCTTTCCGTTATCGATTCCAAGCATTCCGTTTTCTAGAACACTTCCATCTCCAATGTGGAGGGTAGCCCCTTGAATTAATATGCTTTTGGCTTGATTAGCCGCTGGGGTTTGTTGTGCGGTAGCAATCGCTAAACTGCACACGCAACTAAGGGTAAATAATATCTTTTTCATAGTTGTTAGTCTAAAGTTTCACAATGGAATTCACGTGCTTGTTTCTTAGGTGCTTTTTGGGTTGGTGCGCCTCCGTTTTTAGCGGTAAGCATTTGTTGAATGAGTTGATTACGCTCTTTTTGAATTACGTCAACTTGTGCAGTCGCTCGGTCTAATTCGTAATAGAAAACGCCCTCTATCATTGTTTTTTCTGCTACAGCATAGATTGACATAGGGTGGTCGTTCCACACGACAAGATCTGCTGATTTTCCCACTTTCACACTACCTACTTCATCATCTATATGCAATAGTTTTGCAGGGTTTAGGGTGACAAATTTCCAAGCATCCTCTTCAGACACACCACCGTATTTTACAGCTTTGGCTGCTTCTTGATTTAAGCGACGAGACATTTCTGCATCATCAGAATTATAGGCAACCGTAACTCCTTGGCTGTGCATAATGGCGCCATTGAAGGGGATAGCATCGTTTACTTCATATTTGTACGCCCACCAGTCGGAAAATGTTGAACCACCTACACCGTGCTCTTTCATTTTATCGGCCACTTTATAGCCTTCAAGAATGTGGGTAAAGGTATTGATGGTAACACCAAAACGCTCTGCCACTTTCATGAGCATATTAATTTCGCTTTGCACATAGGAGTGACAAGAAATAAAGCGTTCTCCATTGAGAATTTCCACCAAGGTTTCCATTTCAATATCATAGCGAGGGGCTGGGGTTCTGGCTTTAACTTTTTTGGGTAGTGCATTGTAGGTTTTCCAATTTTGTTGGTACTCTTTTGCACGTTGAAAATAGTCTACAAATACTTGTTCTACTCCCATTCGGGTTTGTGGAAAACGGGAATAACTTCCCCAGTTAGACTGTTTTACATTTTCTCCAAGGGCAAATTTTATGAAGGGATCTGCTCCTTTGTAAAGCAGACCATCTGCACTTTCTCCCCATCTTGGTTTAATGATGGCTGAACGACCACCAATTGGATTGGCAGAACCGTGTAAAATTTGAAGCGTAGTCACTCCTCCCGAGAGGTTGCGGTACAGGTTAATATCATCTGGATTGATAACATCTTCAATGGTTACTTCAGCAGAAGAATTGTGTCCCCCCTCATTAATGCTTGAAGCGCCAATGTGTGAATGTTCATCAATTACACCACTTGTTAGATGTTTTCCAGTGGCATCAATCTCTTTTACACCATTGGCGGAAAGGTTTTTTCCTACAGCTTTAATTTTTCCATTTTCAACCCATACATCGGTATTGGTTAAAATTCCTTCAGCTTCATTGGTCCAAACGGTAGCGTTTTTAAAGATTACGTTTTGTGCAGTTGGTCGTTTTGCAAACCCAAAACCATTGTTGGGATAAGTCACCGCAACGGGGTCTGGATATTGCTTAGCGTTCTCCTTTTTTTCTTTTGGTGCTAGTTCCTCTTCAAAATGAGC
>WTJU01000112.1 GCA_011526285.1 Candidatus Arcticimaribacter sp. | reverse complement strand
AGTTGGGTAAGCCCATAGATGCAACAAAATAATCATAGGTTAGCGGTTGAACCGCGATCATGGAAGTAATGTTCTTAAAGGATTTTAAATCCTCTTCCATCCCGTAAGCAAAAAAGGTGGAGGCAGAGCCCATGCAAATACTCAACAGACCAATAGAAGCTTTATTGTAAGCAGGGTGATTGGAAATAAAATTAACCGCACCCCATACATCATTACGCTCCTCTAAGCCCCAAGTGATCCAGTCATTTGATTTAGAAACACTCTCCCCGTGATTCCTAAAATCATACATTAAAACAGTATAACCTGCATCGTTTAGATATTTTGCTTGATTAAGAAATTTGATGTCGGTACTCCACAATGACTTAGAGATAAAGTTTTTACCTTCAACGGTATAACCACAACGAGAACACTGTACGCCAAAATGCGATTGTATAATCACTTTATCGCTATCACCTTTAATTATCCATCCCGACAATTCTTCCCCATCTTTTGCTTTGAAAGAGACATTTTCATAATCGAGCCCATAATTCTCAGGGTTATCAAATACAGGAGATTTCCCCGGTTTAATCATTAAATCTGAAATTGCTTTACCAAACATAATTTTTAATTTTTGGTAAAATTCGATATTCAACAAAGAGGATAGATAAACAAATTGTGGAAAATTGAATACTTTTCAATGGTAAGGAATTTATTCAATTGGAATATAGGGTATAACCCTACTTCGCCATTGGTAAGCCCCTTTTTTCTTGTTTTGATCTATTACATTCAACTCAAGTTTAGTTTCTTCTGGTAGTTTGGCGAAGTGTTTATGCTCGATGAAGTAAATAAGGCTTGTGTCTTTTTTCGTTGTACCACTAAGTGAGTCGAGCGACATGAAACCAATCTTCCCTTTACTGTAAAACTGACTGGAATAGCTTTTACGTTCTACCGCAATGAGTTGATTTTTTTCGAGGGCGAGTTTTTCAATCAAAAACTTGTCGCTACTATTTTCAAATACAGCGTTCACGCGTCCGCTAAAGTAAACACCACAAATGCTAAGGGGCAAGACGAGTGCCACCGCAAGTTGTTTATTGGAAAAACGAACCGAACCCCAATAATGCACCAGCAGCAAAGCAAAGGGAACCATTACGGGTAAGGTATAGGGATGAATTAAGCTTTTAGAGGATGTAAAAAACAAGGGTGTCCACAATAACCAGAGCAACAAATAAAGGGCCCAACGGTCTTTAAATACTGTTTTTCGGTGGGTTTTCACAACCTTAAAAAACCTTCCTAACCAAGGCAAGACCGCCCCGATGAGGAAAAGCCACACCATGCCTAAAGGTTGTTGCTTGGGGAAGCCATATTTATCGCCAGACCAAGAGGAATCAAGGTAACGTTTAAAATGCTCTCCAATAATGAAGTAATCAATAAAACCAGGAGAACGCATTTCAGCCCAAACATACCAAGGAACAGCAATGCCTAGTGAAATTAACGCCCCAACAACAATGGGGAAACGCAATAAGCTTTTCCATTTAAAATCACTCAAAGCACACCATAGTAAAATGGGAGGAACCGTTAATATTCCTACTATAGGGCCTTTGGCTAAAAGACCTAGTCCCATGCCTATAAACAGCAGGTACCGCCAAAGGGGAGATCGGTTTTCGTGTATTCCTTCCCAAAAGGACAGCATAACTAAGGCAATGCTTAGGCTTAAAAAAGTATCAGTAGAAACCACCCCAGCGTGTAAGAAAAACTCGGGCAAAGAAAATAACACTAGCCCAGGAAGAAAGATGGACATTTCTTTGTTAGGACGATATCTTCCCACCAAAAAAACCAACACAAGACAAGCCAAAAGATAAGGGAGACGCACAAAAAATTCATGCGTTCCAAACAGACTAATGGAGAGCGCTGAAGCCCATGTGGACAGTGGAGGTTTCGCCCAAAAAGGAATGCCATAGTCAATTTGTAGGACCACCCAGTCGCCTGTTTCGGCCATTAATCGGGCGATTTCGCCATAGCGCGCTTCCGTTTTATCCATCAAGGGGAGTGCTCCGTTAAAAAATGCGCGAATAAAAACTAGTAGTCCTAAGGCATAACCTGTACGGGTAGTAGCAGTAAGCGGTGGAAAAATTCTTCTCATGAACGGTAACGAAAATAAATGGTAGCTAAATCTACCCACAAACGAAACATATAGGTGAATTTAACCCGAGAATCTTCGGTGTCAATCCATTGATCTAGGGGAACCTCTTTAGAAAATGCGCCCATTTCTTTTTTTCCAAAAGCGCGAATAAGGCGGAAGAAAATCTCCACATCGAACAACCAACGCGAGCTGAAAGCATCCTTAAACGCCAGTTCAACCAGATCACGATGCAAAATTTTACATCCACATTGGGTGTCGTAAACACTAATTCCCAATAGAGTAGAAATTGCTGTGGCAACCACACGACCAATCAAGAAGCGATACCATTTGCGTTCAATTTGATTGTCGGTTTTTAAGATGCGAGAGCCAAAAATAAAACGACAACTTTCATCAATTCCTTCCGATAAGCGCAGGCATTCTTCTAGGCTAGTTGATAGATCGGCATCCAAATAAGCAAAACGATCTGAGGTGGTTTTAGTAACCGCCCATAGCATCCCCTTTTGAACAGCTCCTGCTTTTCCTTGATTTTTTTCTAAGACAATAAGGTTGGTTTGTTTCGGGAAGGCAGCAACTATAGCGCTGAGTACTTGCTCTGTAGTGTCTGAAGAACCGTCGTCTACAAAGACCAAACGAACTTCAGGCTGTTGTTTTAAAAACTGAAGATAACGTTCAGTTGGGAAGCGATTGGCTTCATTGTAACAGGGAATGATAATGCTTAGCGGCATGTATGATATTCTGCTTTAAAGATACGGATTCTAGCGCAGCATCAATGAAAAACAAGGTGCAAGAAAAGCAAACTTGCAGCGAGTGCCCACCCCCATTTCTTTGTTTGTTCATTGGCGGGTTGGAAAAGCGAAAAGAGACCATTTAGTTGACCTTTGCTCCCCAAAACCGCAATGCTTAAACCTGTGAAGATGACCCAAAAGGCACGCACGAAATAATTCATCTCTGGGAGCAGATACTGTAGTCCAACATTCACAGGCAAAGTGAGAAGGAAAGCAGCAAGCACCAATTTTAGATTGGGGCGCAAAAGCAAAATTGCACTACAAATTAGCACCACTATACCACAATTAATGTAGTAACGAAGGTTGTTGAGGGTATGGGTAAATGCCGAGTTTGGGTTTTCAAACTTGAGGTAAAGTAAGACCAACCCCATCAACAAGGCAGTAGCAAGACTAAATAGAATGGCTTTGCGGCCAGCAGCAATTTTTTGCTGGTCGTTGGCATTAGGGCTTAGGTAGCGCGCATAAATATCGGTTGACCAAAGGGTAGCGATAGAATTGAAGGTAGAATCTACTGTGCTCATTAAGGAAGCGAAGAGCCCACAAAGAATGATACCTTTAATTCCTACCGGCAAATAGGTTTTTACGAGATAGGGAAAGGCAAGGTCTGGTTCCCCGAGACTGTCTCCTAAAATACCGTAGAGGGCAATACCTGGTACAATAATGATGATCGCCATAAAGTATTTAATGAGGCCCCCCACCATGAGTCCTGTTTGTGCTTGAGCCACACTTTTTGCAGCCAGCGCCCGTTGCATGACGGTTTGATTGGCACACCAATAATTAATGTTTAAAAAAAACAGCCCAAAAAGATGAGTCCACGGGAGGGTAGGATGATCGGCAGGAAGGTGTAAGTGCATTTTATTGGGGGTAATGCTGTAAAGTTTATCCCAACCCCCTAGCTGATATACAGCAGTAATACATACAACAACCCCTCCCAACAGAAGCACACTAAATTGAATGATGTCTGTCTTTACCACAGCACTTAAACCGCCAAAATAAGTATAGACAGCAGAGAATACTCCCAAGATCACGATCAATAGAGAAATGCGCGTAAGGCGGTCTTCATGTAAAAAAGAAAGTTGTTCCCCAAAAACAATGTCGGCAGCATAAGCCCCCCAAAAGAGGGCTGCACCCAAGGTGACTGTTGCGAAGAGTGCCATGTTGGCCAAGGTGTAAAACAAGGCGATTCGATCGCCCAATTTCTTCGCAATAAATTGTGTGATGGTGGTGATTTTTTCTCTTAAAAACAGGGGAACAAACACAAAAGCACCCAAAAGAATGCCTTGTACTGCGTTGATTTCAAGATTGGCTTGTGCTAGCCCGTAGAGGTAGGCCGACCCCATCATTCCTAAAAACTGATACCCTTGAATATTGGTGGCAATTGTAGATAGGGCGATGGAGTACCACGACAAATTTCGTGAACTTAAAAAATACTCCTCAGCAGTACTGTCTGGGCGAATTTTACCTTTCAGCGCCACGATTAAGATTACCGCAAAATAAACCAATACAATTATAAAGTCGATCATGGTTTAATAGCGTTTACCATTGCCCAATGGGGTGTTAGGGGTTGTTTTTGGTATGCGCCCAAAGACCTCAGGCAAAGAAACTGTTTTTAATCTTGGGAGAACAAGTTTGGCAAAAAGCTCACATTCTTGTTGGTGCGGATAACCTGAGAGAATGAATGAACGAATGCCCATGTCCATATAGCGTTGCAGTTTGGCAACAATTTGGTCGGGGTCACCTACCAGAGCAGCGCCGCATCCCGAGCGCGCAAGGCCAATCCCCGTCCATAAGTTTGGTTCAACATAATAGCTCTCGTCTGCCTCCTCTCGTAATTGCGACTGACGCGCCACCCCAAGAGAGGCAGCATCTTGAGCACGATTACGGATATCATTTCCTAAATCAAGATTCAGTTTAGACAACAATGCATCGGCATAGTCGCGGGCCTCTGCCTCTGTTTCACGAACAATAACATGTACTCTTAGGCCAAATTGAACAGTTCGGTTATAGGCGGCTGCTTTTTTTGTCATATTCTCCATAAGCCCCTGTAGTTTTTCTTCTGTTTCAGGCCACATGAGATAGACATCGCAATGTTCTGCACATAAATCAACCCCAGCCGGAGAATAACCTCCAAAATAGAGCAAAGGACCTCCGTTTTGTTGGTAGGGTTTTATAGGGGCTGTGGGGAGTTTATAGTGATAGTATTTTCCTTGAAAATCAATTTCATCTTGTGTCCAAGCCTGTTTAAGAATTTCGATAACTTCACGTGAGCGCGCATAACGTTCGGTAGACGCTAGGGTTGTTCCTGGTAGGTCAGAAGAAATGATATTAATCGTCAATCTTCCTTTAAGCATGTGGTCTAAAGTAGCGATGCTACGGGCCAACATGGGCGGGTGTACTTCTCCACACCGAATGGCTGCCAAGAGATTGATTTGTTCCGTTAATGGTGCCATACCAGCAACAAAAGCAAGGGTGTCTTGTCCAACTTGGTAGGAAGAAGGACAGAGTACATTGCGGTAACCAAGCGCATCGGCTGTTTTTACAATTTTTGAGGTGTTTTCCCAGCTGCTTTTATAGTCGGGATTTCTGTTGCCCAAAAAATCGTCATCGCCATCACACAAAGGGGCAAACCAAGAAATTTCTGCTCCATCAATCTGAAGCGGGTCCGTTATAATCATTCGCACAAGGTTAACGAAATTTGTCTTCTTCTCAAAAACTTAGGCCAGAATAGTGGAATAAATCCAATGCCCAACAAGCACGAGTAGAATCCCTACAGCTCCCTGAAGGAAAGTAGCGAAACTATGGTTACGGTAGGCTGTTTTTATATCCATACCCCCCATTTGTGAAACAATCCAAAAGTAAGAGTCATTGGCATGCGAAATGGTCATGGAGCCCACACCCACAGCTAAAATTACCCATACTTTACCCAGTTCACTATCGAGCCCCAATAGCCCAAGCAAAGGGAAAACAATAGAACTGGCGGTAATTATGGCGACTGTAGAAGATCCTTGAGCGGTTTTTAAGGCAGCTGCAAGCAAGAAGGGTAAAAGGAGACCAAGACTATTTTGTGTTAGTCCGTTTTGCAGAAATTCTGTTAAAGGGAGTTGCTGTATGATTAACCCTAATGTTCCCCCCATGGCGGTTATAATTAAAATTGGCGCAGCGGTTTGGATTCCTTTTTCAACTACTTCGCTCAATGAAACAGGAGTTGTTTTGAGCAATCGAAATGAGAGAAGCATCCCTATACCCAAGGCAAAACTTGGAGTGCAAAGCATTAGCAAGATGTTGTTTAGAAAACCCAGTTTTTCAGCCATAGGTATAAATTGCACTACTGTTCCCAAAGCCATTAAAACAATGGGAATGATAATAGGAGCAATTGCACTCCCAAGGCTGGGGAGTTCTTGGTTTTTTTCGATTTCCTCTAGGGGTAAACTTTCAACTTCAAAGGGTGTTTTTTTACTTAGATAGTGTGCATAAGCCGCCCCCAAAAGAACCAACAATAAGGCTAGTATTCCACCAAAAAGGATGAGTAAGAAAAGGTTTTCCAACTCAAGGTTGGCCGCAGCGGCAAGGGGTCCCGGTGTTGGCGGTACCAATACGTGGGGAGCAAATAGCCCAGTAGAAAGTGCAACTGTAAGGCCAACCAATGGGGTTTTGGTTTGTTGAGACAAGCGTTTGTTTAAAGAAGATAAAATGACAAAAGCAGAGTCACAAAATACAGGAATGGCAACCAAATAGCCAATACAACTAACAGCATAGGGCAGGGGTAATTTTGACAGTCTGTTTAACAAGGCTTGAGCAATGCTATGTGTCGCATTAGAAACCTCAAGTGCAACACCTATGGTTGTTCCGAAAAGAATGAGTAGCCCTATGCTCTGCATGGTTTTTCCCATTCCTTTTCCTAGAAGCCCCGCAAGTTCACTTAATGGAACCCCAGTGCCAACACCCAAAAAAATACTTGCAGTGAGTAGCACCAAGAACGGATGAAGCTTGAAGCGGGAAGTGCCCAAGACAATCCAAACAATAGCACAAGCAAGAACGATTAGTGTAAACGTCATATTAACTTAGTTTTTTATAGAAGTGAAAAACGCGCGCGGCAGTTTCTCGCAATAATTCAAAGGCATTTTCTTTAGAGGCTTCTAAGCTCATGGGTTTTTGTTGCAGGCTAAACAAGCCGCTAAAACCCACTTCATAAAGAGGCGCAAAAGGCCCTTCAATTGCTCCTGCTAGACCAATGCAAGGCTTTTGGTGTTTTTTTGCCAAACGTGCAACACCAACCGGTACTTTCCCGTGTAGCGATTGTTGGTCTAGTTTGCCTTCAGCTGTAATAATTAAATCGGCATTTTCAATTGCTTTTTCAAGCTCAATCATTTCTGCGAGTAATTGAAATCCCGGGCTGAGTTCTGCTTCAAAAAACCCAACCATTCCTGCGGCAGTTCCCCCAGCGGCACCTCCGCCTTTTAAACCCGCAATGTTACGTTCAAATTGATTTTCGAAATAACCCGCTAAGTGTGCTAAAGCATTTTCAAGTTGTTCAATGTCCTGTTTTGATGCTCCTTTTTGCGGCCCATAAATTGCGGTTGCACCATTGGCGCCCAACAAAGGATTGTCAACATCGCAAGCGATGTGCCACTGCAGGTGTTTTAAGTGCGTGGGGAAGATAATTTTATCTATAGCTTTCAGTGCTGCTCCACCTCTGGCCAAAGGGAGTTCGTTTTTGTCTAAAAGTTGCCCGCCTAAAGCTTGAAAAATCCCTGCACCAGCATCGTTGGTAGCACTACCACCAATGCCTAAAATAATTTCTTTACAGCCCTTATCAATGGCATCTTTTATTTGTATTCCTGTACCAAACGTTGAGGTGATTTTTGGGTCGCGTAATGCAGGTTCAATTTGCGCTAGTCCTGCGGCTTGCGAAAGCTCTATCCAAGCTTTATCCCCTCCGCTAAAACGAAAGTATTGCGCATTAATTGGACGTCCCAAAGCATCTACAGTAGTACAAGTTTCTAAGCGGCCATTGGCTTCATTTTTTAAGACGGTTAGTGCGCCTTCTCCACCATCAGAAAAAGGAATGCACTGCGGTTCACAATTGGCATCAATGCTCGTAATACCGTCGGCAATGGCTTGCGCCACTGCTTGGGCTGTCAAGCTCTCTTTAAATGAATCGGCAACAATTAATACCTGCATAACACGAATGTAGTCATTCCAATTTAAGCTATTTTGAAATTATGTATTTTTAGAAAAATATATTCATGCAATCACAACTAGACATTCAGCTCCACAATCGAAAAATTTTCCACCACTACTTAAAGCATTTTAGCTTAGAACAGCTCAATAAAATTCCAGAAGGATTCAATAATAATATCCTTTGGAATATTGCCCACACCATGGTTACCCATCAATTGTTAACCTACAAGCGTGCTGGCCTAGCCATGAATGTTCCCGATGAGTGGGTAGCGGCTTTTGCCAAAGGAAGCAAGCCCGAGCGTGATTTCACAGCCGAGGAGGTGAAAGCCATTGATGCCGCTTTGTTTTCTACCTACGAAAAGTTTGAAGAAGATTTGGCCCAAGGTCGCTTTGCAGCGATAAAACCCTATACTACATCAACAAACATGGTTTTAGATAGTGTAGAAACCACCCAAAACTTTATCCTGTTTCATGATGGGATTCATTTGGGGAGCGTTTTAGCCCTTGCAAAGTTGGTTTAACCTGCTTTAATTGATTGCATTATTTGTGCGGCATGCACTCGGGAGTTTTCAATGAACCATTTGTTGGTTTTGAGCCCTCCACAAACTACTCCTGCTAAGTACACTCCTTTCTGGCTAGACTCCATGGTAGTAGTGTTATAAATTGGGGTTTTAAATTCGTCTGAATGAAAATCAACCCCCAAAGACTCTAAAAGCGAAAAGTTTGGCTGATACCCTGTCATGGCCAACACAAAATCGTTTTCTAAGGTCAAGGTTTTTTCAGGTGTTTGAATTACTACTGTTTTGGGCTTAATTTCAAGAATTTCAGACTCAAAATAGGCCTGAATACTTCCTTCTTTAATGCGGTTAACAATATCTGGACGCGCCCAGTATTTCACATTTTGACCCACTTCTTTTTCGCGAATAGCCAAAGTAACGCTTTTTGCTCCTTTTCTATAGGTTTCTAAGGCCACATCTACAGCAGAGTTTGCCGCGCCAACCACAATCAGATTCATTCCAAAATAGGGGTGAGGCTCTTTGTAGTAATGACTCACTTTGGGTAAGTCTTCGCCGGGAACATTTAACAAATAGGGTAAGTCGTAAAAACCGGTAGAGAGGACGATGTTTTTTGCTTGGTAGTCTCCTTTGGTGGTTTTAACATTAAAAACAGTGGTGTTTTTTTGAACACGCTCTACCCCCTCATACAAATGAATGTCTAGTTTCCAGTTTTGTGTAACCCTGCGGTAATACTCAAGTGCTTCTGCACGTGTTGGCTTTGGGTTGTGCGAAATAAATGGCACATCGCCAATCTCAAGACGATCTGAAGTTGAGAAGAAGGTCATGTTTTGGGGGTAATTGTAAATGGAATTAACAAGCATGCCTTTTTCGAGAATTAAAGCATCAAGGCCTAACTTTCTTGCTTCAATTCCGCAGGCTAGCCCTATTGGTCCAGCACCTACAATGATCACGTCTTTCATGCGTTAAAGATAACTTCTTTTTCTAATACATTCGTTTATCTCTCACGACATAATTAGAAATACTTATGAAAAAATATAAAGAATAACAAAAATAAATAAAGATAGAATTTAAGTGATTAATTCAAGTCTTTTTGAAGGCTTGAACGGATGCATAATCAGAAAAAATGATTATAATGTCCTATTGACAAAACGTTGCCTTATATAGAGGCTACTCAATGAAATGGAAAAGAAGGAGATACCCCACAAAAGATTTATGGCGTTGGTAAAGGCAAGAATGCCGAGCACCCACCACAAAAAACAAAAAATAAAGCCGCCCAAGTAGTGCATTGAACCGTGAAATACTGGATCTTTAAATTGACCCAATAACCAGCGAACCGCCAAATGAAAAGGTAGATTGGGCAGACTGAAAAGACCGATCATGAGATAATCTAAACCAGTTTTTTTTGCAGCTTGCTTTAAAGAAGGACATTCTTTTTCCAGTTCTTTTTTAAGTGTGTTGAAAGGGAGAAGGGTGTTTTTCCTATTGATAAAAGGCTTCTTGGCCTCATACAACTCATCATTCTTAGGCAACCATAAACAAGCTTCCATCGCCAATTGTAAATCATCTCTTAGGGCATTGAGACCTTTGGCTTGGTGTGTTTTATATTCGGAAATATAGTTTCGAGCGTCCAACGGTTTTCCGTAAACAACCACACAATCGTTTTGAGCATGGAGATGATGCCCGTAGTTTAACCCTACTGGCTGTAGGTAGATAGGGTGGTTTGGGTGCCTAAGTTGTGCTTCCATTACCAGTCGTGAACTCCCTTTAGAGAGACGCAAAAGATAATACTCATCATGATGGCGTCCTTCTGAAAACATCATCATGTGTTTCTTTTCTCCCAAGAGTTCATAGCAGCGTTCAAAAACCTGATCATTGTTTTTGAGTTGGTCATAACCATCGCGGATTCGGTATACGGGCAATGTTTGCATGGCATCGAGAAACCATTGTAATGGACCTCCAAAAACATCACTTCGTGTTAATGAAAAAATAGATTTTCCAGCAGTTGTTCCAACCAGTAGAGGGTCAAGAAGTGCATTTTGATGGTTTGGTGAGAATAAAATAGCCCCGTACTTTGGGATATTTTCTATTCCTTCAACACGAAAATGTCTAAAATAAATCGGGTTGTAGTTTTTGAAAATAGAACGAATAATTCGGTAAAAAATTGACATGTTGATGCGCTGGGATAGGTAAAGATAAAATTCCCCAAAAAATGCACCAAAAAAGGTGAAAATTAATTCATTCTAAAAGCGTTTTACAGGAGGAAAGATTATATTTGCACCCGAAACATCACTATTAGCTAAACAAAATTCACATGGCATCTAGTACAGGAAAAATAGCACAGATAATCGGACCTGTTGTTGACGTTGTTTTCGAAGGAAAAGAAAACACACTCCCACGCATTTATGATTCACTTGAGGTTCAAGCCGCAGGCGGAACACTCGTTTTAGAAGTACAATCTCACATTGGAGAAGATACGGTTCGAACCATTTCGATGGACTCAACGGATGGTCTTAGCCGAGGAGCAGAAGTAACTGCAACCGGAAACCCAATTCAAATGCCAATTGGAGATGAAGTATACGGACGTTTATTCAACGTTATTGGAGACGCTATTGATGGTTTAGGAAACTTACCTAAAGCTGGAGAAGAAGGACTTCCTATTCACCGTGAAGCACCAGCATTTGACGAACTCTCTACTTCAACGGAAGTTTTATTTACTGGAATTAAAGTAATTGACCTTATTGAGCCTTACGCTAAAGGAGGTAAAATTGGTCTCTTTGGTGGAGCAGGAGTAGGTAAAACAGTATTGATTCAAGAATTGATTAACAATATCGCAAAAGGACACGGAGGTCTCTCTGTTTTCGCAGGTGTTGGAGAACGTACACGTGAAGGAAATGACCTATTGCGCGAAATGTTAGAGTCTGGAATTATTAAATATGGCGACGACTTTATGCACTCTATGGAAGAAGGAGGTTGGGATCTAAGCAAAGTAGATAAAGCTGCGATGAAAGATTCAAAAGCTACCTTCGTGTTTGGACAAATGAATGAGCCTCCTGGAGCACGTGCACGTGTTGCCTTGTCTGGATTGACCATTGCAGAATACTTCCGTGATGGAGCAGGAGATGGCCAAGGAAAAGACGTACTCTTCTTCGTAGACAACATCTTCCGTTTTACACAAGCAGGATCTGAAGTATCTGCCCTACTAGGACGTATGCCTTCTGCTGTAGGATACCAACCAACCCTAGCTACCGAGATGGGAGCAATGCAGGAGCGAATTACTTCTACCAAAAAAGGATCCATTACATCGGTTCAGGCAGTATATGTACCTGCAGATGACTTAACTGACCCTGCACCAGCAACAACATTTGCTCACTTAGATGCAACCACAGTATTGTCGCGTAAAATTGCAGAGCTTGGAATTTACCCTGCAGTAGATCCACTAGACTCTACCTCGCGAATTCTAACACCAGAAATTCTTGGTGACGATCACTACAACTGTGCACAGCGTGTTAAGGAGTTATTACAACGTTATAAAGAACTACAAGATATCATTGCCATCTTAGGGATGGAAGAACTTTCTGAGGAAGACAAACTAGCCGTATCACGTGCTCGTAGAGTACAGCGTTTCTTGTCTCAGCCTTTCCACGTAGCTGAGCAGTTTACGGGTATTCCTGGAGTTCTTGTAGATATTAAAGAAACAATCAAAGGATTCAACATGATCATGGATGGGGAATTAGACCACATTCCTGAGGCGGCCTTTAACCTTAAAGGGTCAATTGAAGAAGCCATTGAAGCTGGAGAAAGAATGTTATCAGAAGAATAAGCCATGTACTTGGAAATTATTTCACCAGAAGCCACCTTATTTTCCGGGGAGATTGAATCACTCACTCTCCCTGGAACCAATGGGAGTTTTCAGTTGTTAGAAAACCACGCTCCCATTGTTTCCACCCTTCAAGCAGGAGTGGTTAAAATCAAAGGAAATATCACCTTAGAGGAGAGTATAAAAGAACAGTTTGAAACTGTTTCAAAAGATGAAACGCTTTACGCGATAGCATCTGGTACAGTTGAGGTGAGTGACAACAAAATTATTTTGTTGAGCGACTAACAAAACGCTGCGCTCCTTCTTTTTTACTACACTTAAAAACCAATTGATTATGCGAATTCAACTTCTAGCACTGCTTTGTTGTATCCAAACGCTAGTAGCGCAACAGAATAAAGATTCAATAGCAACAAAACAACTTAGTGAGGTTATTGTTTCATCAACTCGAATTGACCTACCGCTTCAGGAAAACGCTCGAACAATCCAAATCATTAGCAAAGAAACCATTCGTCAGTCGGGTGTTACTACAGTTGCAGATTTATTACAGCAAGTTGCAGGAATAGACATCCGCAGACGAGGAATCGCCGGCATACAGGCAGATCTTTACATTCGCGGAGGGAGTTTTGATCAAACCCTATTACTTATAGACGGTGTAAAACTTGACAATGCACAAACAGGGCATCACAGCATGAATTTGGCGCTCCCACTAGAGGTTATAGAACGCATTGAAATTGTAAAAGGTCCAGCTGCACGTGTGTTTGGGCAAAATGCTTTTACAGGAGCTATAAACATTGTAACAAAATCTGCTATTGAAAGTAGAGGTGTAATGACCTATCAAGCAGGATCTTACGGGCAAATTAATGCAGAACTCACCCTAGGGTCATCCAATGAGAAAGCCGGGATTATTGCCCATTATACCCGTAAAACAGCTGAAGGATATCGCTACAATACTGATTTTACGAATGAACAAGTATTCCTAAAAGGCGAGTTTAACAAAGACAAACTACCCATAGCATTTATTGCAACTTTCTCTGAACGTAAGTTTGGCGCAAATGGCTTTTATGCCTTGCCTTCTTATGCAGATCAATATGAAGAAACACAGGGAAGTTTAGTCGCTTTTTCATCTCGTATCAGCACAAACAATTGGTTGTTCAAGCCTAGAATTTATTGGAGAAGGGGACAAGACGAATACATTTTTGTTCGAAGCAATCCTGCAATTTATCGCAACTTACACATTACCCATAAAGTAGGAGCTTCTTTAGATGCTTCTAACACCAACAAACTAGGAACTACTGGTCTTGGAGTTGATGTTGCCCGCGTGAGTATTGCAAGTAATAACTTGGGAGATCGTGATCGAATTATGACCACCCTCTTTGCGGAGCATCGCTTTGCATTGGCCGAAAATTTACTTGATTTAACTCCTGGAATTGCCTTAACAAACTACACAGATTTTGGCACGCAGTTTTTCCCCGGAATAGATATTGGTTACCGTTTAAATGATAAAATGCGATTGTATGCCAATGTTGGATACACCTACCGTATTCCAACCTTTACGGATCTGTATTACAGTGATCCTACTACCCTTGGAAATGCTGACCTTAAACCTGAGGAGGCTTTAACAACAGAATTAGGGTGGCGCTGGAAGCAAAATAGATTTGAATTAACAACTGCTGTATTCCACCGTGCTGCAGAAAATTTAATTGATTACGTTCGGGCTAGTGAAGACGGGCGTTTTGAAGCAACCAACATTCGAAAAGTAAACACAGTAGGGTTAGAGTTTGAAGCCAATACACAATTTACAATTGGTCAACAAGACCAACAACTCACCTTAGGATATACTTATCTTAATGACGATGTAAAAGAAATTGATTTGGCTTTTTCACGTTACTCCATTAACAGTTTACGTCATCATTTAACGTTCAATTATCGCGGGAGTATTACAAAAAATTTACGAGGAAATATTGCCATAAAACACGCAGAACGGCCACTTCAAGACCCTTATCAGGTGGTTGACCTTGGAATTCAGTGGCAGTTAAAAGACTTACTGCTTAGTTTTTCTGCTAATAATATTCTTAATGAGGTGTACAGCGAGAGTAATCTTGTTCCCATGCCTTTGGGGAATGGTTTACTAGGGCTACAGGTCACGTTCTAAACGTTGAATTTCTGAAAAGATAAACTCATTTTCCCAGCCGCGGTAACGCAATGCGTTATAGACTTTCTTTTTTTGAACTTGTTTATCGCGGGAAGCATTTGTCTTCCAAAATTTAGCGGCCAGTTCTTCTAATGTTCGTTGGTATTCGTCTTCTGGAATTTCTTTAAGTGCAAGTTTGATATTGTAGGGAGAGATTTGGCGCAGCTTTAGCTCTCTCAAGATCTTTTCCCTGCCCCACTTTTTTATGCGAAATTTCCCTCTAGAAAAACTTTGTGCAAATCGGGTTTCATTGAGGTAATTGTGTTCAATTAAATGACCAATGATGGTATCTATAGCCGATGGAATCATCTTCATTTCGCGAAGTTTCAGCATAACTTCTTGATGGCAGCGTTCCTGATAAGCGCAGTAATGCTCTAGTTTTTTTTTAGCCTCATCGAGGGTAAATACCCGTTGTTTTTGCATGTTACGAAGATACTTTTTTCCATAAAAAAAGCGGCATTCTATTAGAATGCCGCTTGGTTTTAAGCACGTAACGCTTTATTGTTTTTGTCACTAAAGCGATAGTGTAGATATTGGTAAGCATCACGGGGGACTATCGTCACCCATTTTTTGTGCTCCCACCACCAATTCATCCGGATGGAAAAAATGCCTTGGTTAAGGAAAGAGGCAACAAAAGGATGCACGTGAAGGTGTATCTTCTTTTTTCGATGCTTAGCATGCTTAACAATTTTGTTAAGGTCTGCGTTGATTTTATCAAGTAAAACAATTGGAGCTTCGACTTCTCCATTGATATTAGGATTGGGTTCTTTGGTTTTAATATTCATCTCTGGACGAACCCTTTGACGAGTAATTTGAATAAGGCCAAACTTCGAGGGAGGTAGAATTTTGTGTTTGGTTCTGTCACTACTCATCTCTTCGCGGAGATGTTCAAAAAGTTGTCGCCTATTTTCTCCCGAGGCGAGGTCGATAAAGTCGACCACAATGATTCCTCCCATGTCACGCAGGCGTAATTGTCGTGCGATTTCTGTGGCGGAGATCATGTTTACCTCCATGGCGGTATCTTCTTGACTTTTTGCTTTATTGGATCGGTTTCCACTATTGACGTCAATCACGTGCAATGCTTCGGTATGTTCTATCACCAAATAGGCTCCTTTTTGCATGGAAACAGTCTTGCCAAATGATGTCTTTATTTGACGCTCTATTCCAAATTTCTCAAAAATGGGAATGTGGCTGGTATAGAGTTTGGCAATGTTTTTCTTTTTAGGAGCGATGGTCTCAAGATAATCTTGGACTTCTTCCAACAGGCCTTTGTCGTCTACGTGGATTCCAGTAAAAGAATCATCAAAAATATCCCTTAAAATAGAAGAAGAGCGATTAATTTCACTCAACACTTTAGTTGGGAATTTATTGATTTTCGACAAACTTGCACACATCTTTTTCCAACGTCCTAATAGCTGTTGGAGGTCGGCGTCAAGTTCGGCCACTTTTTTGTCTTTGGCTACGGTACGGATAATGACCCCAAAATTTTTAGGGCGGATGCTTTGTACCAAGCGCTTTAATCTGTTTTTTTCTTCGCGATCCTCTATTTTTTGTGAAATGGAAACGCGGTCTGAAAATGGAACGAGCACCATATAACGTCCTGCTAATGATAGTTCTGAACTAATGCGAGGACCCTTTGTCGAAATGGGCTCTTTAACGACTTGAACTAAAATGTGTTGATTTGAGCTCAAAATGTCGCTAACTTTTCCTGTTTTTTCGATGTCTGCTTCGTATTTAAAGTTTTTAAGCAGATAATCTCTTGTTTTACCTGTACTTGCTTGTTTAATAAATTTCAACATTGAGGGCAGTTTTGGACCTAGGTCGTGATAGTGTAAAAAACCATCTTTTTCATGACCTACATTTACAAAAGCTGCATTAAGACCAGAAACTGATTTTCGGACTTTAGCGAAGAAAATATCACCTACCGAGAACTTGTTGTCGTCTACCTCTTTGTTGAGCTCAATTAGTTTACCATCCTTGAGTAATGCAAAATCAACCGCAGAGGAATTCGATCGGATAATCAATT
>WTJU01000107.1 GCA_011526285.1 Candidatus Arcticimaribacter sp. | reverse complement strand
AAATTGTTTGGAAGCGCAACTATAAACTTTGGATGACTTTTGTGAATGAATATAAGAACCGTGGGGGACGTGTAACCACAGGGTCAGACTCTGGCTTTATCTTCCAGCTCTATGGTTTTGCTTACGTACGTGAACTAGAATTGTTGCGCGAAGCTGGATTTCATCCCTTAGAGGTTATTCGTTCTGCAACGCTTAACGGAGCCGAAGCTTTAAAATTGGATGACCAGATTGGAACAATTGAGGTAGGGAAATTAGCTGATATGGTTTTGGTTGATGCAAACCCGCTTGAAAATTTAAAAGTCTTGTATGGTACAGGAGCGATTAAGTTGACTGAGGATAATGAGGTTGTACGTGTTGGCGGCGTAAAGTACACCATTTCAAACGGGGTGATCTATGATGCTAAAGCATTGCTACAAGAAGTGAAAGAAATGGTCGATGAGGCTAAGGCAGAAGAAAATTTTACCCTCACTCAACCTGGCGTAGAGTAAGGGTAAAATCTTTTTTAATTAATATTGATTTAGCTGAGCGTAACGATCGAGGTGATAGTTATAATCTCCAAAAAGACGTTGCGCCACACGTGCTCTTTTGAAGTAAAAACCAATATTTACATCATCAGTAACGCCAATACCACCATGCATTTGCATAGCCTCGTTGCTTACTTCTTTGAGGGTTAATCCTAGTTTTGCTTTCGCTAAGCTTGCTAATTCGTCAAGATTTTCAGCACCTTCGTCTAAGCCTTTAAGGGCTTTAATCACTATGCTTTTACACAATTCAATCTCACAAAATAGTTTGGCTGCTCGGTGTTGAAGGGCTTGGTAGCTTCCTATGCGTTTACCGAATTGCTGACGTTCTTGTAAATAGGCGATGGTCTGACCATAGGCTGCATGAATCATCCCCATCATTTCTGCAGATAAACAAATTGCAGCGGTATTATTCACCAGCTTCAGAAGTGCTTCTCCTTTCTCTGGTTCACTTACTCTGTCGTTAACTGTAACCTCTACTTGGTTTAAGCTTAGTGCAGCATAGGTTCCAGCATCGAGTAAAACTTCTGTTGAAATTTCAATTCCTTTGTGGCTACTATCCACTAAGAAAAGTGCAGTCTCTTTTTCATCTGTTTTTGCTACAACAAGAAAGGCATCTGCACGTTCTCCATCTATGATCATTTTCTTTTGACCATTAAGTAGGTAGCCGTTAGCAGTCTTTGTTGCTGTAGTTTCAATTTTACTAGGATCAAAGTAGGTGGCTTCGTCTTGGGCGAGTGCTATACGCTTGTTTCCATTCATTATTTCTGGTATCCAAGCTTCTTTGAGTTTGGAATTGGTAGAATTGACTAGGGCAGTTCCACCAAGGACAATGGAAGAAAATAGAGGGGCTTTTGTTAAGTTTTTCCCCATTTCTTCTAAGACTTGCCCTAAACCAACAAAGCCAAAGTCTAATCCGTTATATTCTTCCGGGATCGTTAGGGCTGTCCAACCCATTTCTACAATCTCACGCCAAAGGTCTTGATCGAATGGAGTATAGTTGTCGTCTCTAAGGGTTCTAAACTGCTCAACGGGTGCATTCATGGCTAAAAATTCTTGTGCAGAATCTTTTAGCATTTTTTGTTCTTCGTTTAATGTAAGTGCCATACGATTTTGCTTAAGAAGGTAAGTTTAGAATTCGTTTTGCGATTATGCCCAATTGAATTTCGGAAGTTCCTCCTTCAATGGTGTTTCCTTTGGAGCGGCAAAACAATCTGGCTTGATTCCCAGCGTCTTGGTCATCACTTTCCCAAACTAAGCCATCACTACCCGTAATGGCCGTCATTAATTCCATGCGCGAAACATTTTGTTCTGTTCCGTAGTATTTGAAGAAGGAGGAGAGTGCACCTGCATTAACTCCTGTTTTTGCTTCATCCATGATACGTTGAATGGTATATTCAAATATGCTATCGTTCATTTCTTGCACGGCTATTTCTGAGCGTAAAACCCCATCGGTTAATTGTCCTTCACGTTGTGGTAGATAATCTTTTGCAATTTCATGAAGCGCTCTTTTTTGGTCTGTTTCTCCAACTCCTCCAATCATCTGACGTTCGTGGGTGAGTAGGTATTTCGCGATGCTCCACCCCTCATTGAGGTTTCCAATTAGGTTCTCTTTAGGAACTTTAACATTGTCAAAGAAGGTTTCACAAAAGGGTGATTTTCCTGAGATAAGTTTTATGGGGCGTGTACTTACCCCTTCAGTAGCCATGTCAATTAACAAAAAGCTAATTCCGTTGTGTTTTGGTGCATCAAAGTCTGTTCTAACTAAACAAAAAATCCAGTCGGCTTTGTTTGCATAGGAAGTCCACACCTTTGAACCGTTAACTAAGTAATGGTCTCCTTTGTCTTCGGCCTTGGTCTGTAACCCTGCTAAGTCACTCCCTGCATTGGGTTCACTGTACCCTTGGCACCACCACGTTTTACCTGCTGTAATTTCGGTTAGAAAACGCATTTTTTGTTCTTCATTGGCAAATTTATGCAGGGCAGGGCCAAGCATAGAAATACCAAAACTAAAGATGGGTTTTCGGCAACCCAAGCGGGTCATTTCTTGGGTTAGTATGTTGTTTTCTTCACGGGAGAGTCCACCTCCGCCATATTTGGTGTCCCAGTAGGGAACGATCCATTTTTTTTCAAGCATACGTTCAAACCAAATTTTTTGGTCTTCACTATGAAAGGTAGCATTGCGACCACCCCAAAAGTAGTCACTTGCATCTTTCATCGGTTTGCGCATGCTAGGAGGACAGTTTTCTTCTAGCCATTTTCGGGTTTCGAGTCTAAAGTCCTCGAGATCTGTTTTCATTGTCGTTTCCATACTGTCTGGATTTAAAATAAGTGGTCAATTTTCTTTTTTTGTATGGCTTGTTGGGCAACCAATCCATACAAGGATACAATTTTATCTAAATGTTTAAAACGAGGGTCTTGGGTGTGACCTTGGCTGTAGCGGTAAAATATTTGCTGTACGATTACGGCAATCTTAAAAACGCCAAATACAAAGTAGAAAACAATATCATCTACATTTTGACCGCTTTTGCTAGCATACAATTCAACCAACTCACCACGGGTTGGGTTTCCTTTTTGGGTGGTTAGGTTTAATTGATTTTGAGCGATGAAATCAGGATCTGTGTGATGTATCCAATACCCTAAGGTGGTTCCCAAATCCATTAAGGGATGGCCAAGGGTGGTCATCTCCCAATCCAAAACTGCTTTTACGTTGAGGTTTTCATCTGGAGTTAAAACTAAATTATCATACTTGAAGTCGTTGTGAACTAGGCTAGCAGCGTGTGACTTTGGCTTATTCTCATTGAGCCAAAGGGCGGTGGCTTCCATTTCTTTTACTTCTTGTGTTTTTGCTTTCTGATAGCGTTTACTCCACCCAACTACTTGTCGTTCTATGTATCCTTCTGGATTACCCAAATCGCCCAAACCAATTGCTTTGTAATCAAGTTGGTGCAATTCCACTAAAGTATCTACTAGACTGCTTGATAGGGATTTGAATTGTTCAGGACTCGGCATAGCTTCTTGGGGTGTAGAAGCGCGCAGTATGGTTCCTTCTACACGTTCCATCAAGTAAAAAGGAGCTTCTAAGATACTCAGGTCCTCACAAAAGAGTAGGGGTTTAGGAGCTTTATTGTAATTACCTGCTAAAGCAGAGAGTATTTTATACTCACGACCCATGTCGTGCCCAGACTTTATATTAGCCCCAAAAGGAGGACGCCGTAAGACATAATCTTTTCCGGCAAATTGAATGAGGTAAGTTAGGTTAGAAAATCCCGAAGGAAATTGTTGCACGTTAAGTTCTCCGTTTTCTTTTCCAAGCGTTTTTCGCAAATAATCTTGCAACCCTTGTTCATTGAGTTGCTCTCCTTTTCGAACAGCTTTTGCTTTGTCAAGTTCTACGCCCATTTCTCAATAGTTTATTTTCAATTAAGCAGGTGGCGTATAGGCCATAGCTATAAATTCTGCCACACAAGCGGGTTTTTCTTCTCCCTCCAATTCAAATACAATTTTTACTTTGTATTTAGCTCCCCCGGGGAAGGCGTTAAAAGCCATAAGGCTAACACGTCCACGTAATTTTGCTCCAGAACGAGTTGCATTGGTAAAGCGAACTTTGTCTAAACCGTAATTTACACCCATTACTACGTCACCAATAGATAAGGCATCATAAGAAATTTTAGAGGCTAGCGATAGCACCAAAAACCCGTGAGCTACTGTTTTCTTGTATGGGGAAAAAGCAGCACTTTTCTCTGGATCTGTGTGTATCCATTGCAAATCCTCTGTTACTTCTGCAAAGGTGTTGATGCGGTCTTGTTCAATGGTCATCCATTCGGTCAGACCAAGTTCTTTTCCAACGTACTGTTCAAGCTCATTGAGATGAGCTACTTTGGTGCTGTAGGGAGTTGTTTTAATTTCCATATTCGCAATTTAAGTTAGCATATGACCACCATCTGCATTGAGTACCGCTCCAGTAGTGTAGGAGGAGGCATCAGAAGCAAGGTAAACAGCAAGGCCTGAGAGTTCTATTGATTCTGCAGCTCTGCGCAATGGAAGATGATTGTTGACCTGCTGCATTAGTGCATCGTTGCTCCACAGTGCTTCACTAAATTTTGTTTTGATTAATCCTGGGCAAATGGCATTGGAGCGAATCCCGTATTTCCCCCATTCACTGGCTTGTGATTGGGTGAGCATAATTAATGCAGATTTACTCACGCTGTAGATGCTTAGTCCATTGCTAGGTTTCATACCCTCAACAGAGGCTATGTTTATGATACTTCCACCTTTGCGCTCTTTCATGGAAGGAAAGCATAGCTTAGCTAGATCGAAACAAGCTTTTACATTGACGTTCATCACCTTATCAAACACATCGTTTTCAATGGCTTCTACGGGAGCAAATACAGGGTTAGTGGCAGCGTTGTTTACTAAAATATCAACTCCACCATAGGTCGCAATGGTTTGTTCTACTAATGCTTTTCGCTGGTCTTCTCTGCCCACATGGCAGGCAATCCCAGTAGCTTCAAATCCTTGTGCTTTAATTTCGTTTGCAACTTGATCAACAGCTTCTTGTGCGCGACTGCTCACTACTACTTTTGCACCGTATTCTGCAAGGGCTTCCGCAATTGCTTTTCCAATTCCTTTGCTGGCTCCTGTGACGATAGCAACTTTTCCTTCTAATTCAAATAGTTTTCTTGTACTCATATTTTTTATGTTGGCATGGCACCCCCATTTGCATGTAGGGTAGTTCCGTTAATAAATCCAGCTTCTTTAGAGGCTAAGTAGAGGTAAGCATTTCCCATGTCTTCAGGAGTACCTATACGCCCAACAGGTATCATTGCAATTCCTGCTTTCACAACTTCTGGTGGCATTGAAGCCGTCATTTCAGATTCTATAAATCCTGGAGCAACAGCATTTGCAGTTATACCAAAGCGGCCAACTTCACGTGCTAGCGCCCGAGTAAAACCTGCTACCCCTGCTTTTGTAGCCGAGTAGTTGGTCTGCCCAAATGCACCAGCAAAACCGTTAACAGAAGAGGCGGAAATGATACGTCCATACCCAGCTTCACGCATGTGGGGTACTACAGCTTGTGTGGTTGTAAATAGCGCACTTAGGTTAACGTTGATCACTGTGTCCCATTCTTCTTGTGTCATTTTCAGGAAGGAACGATCACGTAAAACTCCTGCATTGTTGATTAGGATGTCAATTTTTCCATAGCCTTGAATGATTTCACCTACAGCAGCATCTACTGCTGCGCGATCTGTGATATCGACTTTTTGAAAGAAGATATTTCCTCCCTCATTTTTTATTTGTTGGGCAGTAGCTTCTCCAGAGTCGCGAACATCCCACAGGGCAACTGTTGCTCCTGCTTTACAAAAGACTTTGCAAATACCTTCTCCTATGCCTTGAGCGCCTCCTGTAATGATGGCGACTTGTCCTTCTAAACTAAACATTTGTTCGATTTTTTTTAGCAATTATATTCCAACAAGATATTGTTTGTTTTTGAATTAATAATCAACTGAATTGAATTAAAATTTAATTTTTTTAATCCTTAATTCTCGGTTGGTTTTTCTAAAAACGACGCATTGAAATGCAGGTCTCTTAGTTTATAAATTCCCATAGTTGGTTCTTTTAGACTTCCTAGGTAAAGACGGTTCTCAACGTTGAGTACGCTTGTAATGTAATCATACTTTCCTCCCGGATCTTGAAGGTTGTATATAACACGTCCGTTTTCATCATAGCCAATAAGCATGGCATAACGTTTTGGGATTACAGCGTTTCTAATGGATTCTGGTAAGCGTAAAAGAACAGCGCGTAAAAAAGGTTGTTCAAACAAGGGTTCAATATCAACTGCACGCTGACTAGGAATGGCGACCCAAAAGATTCCATTATTAAATGTGATATTATCAGGATAACCCGGGAGGGCATTATTGAAAAGTTCTATGGTTCCTTTTTTTGGTCCTTTTAACCAGTATTTTTTTAGTGTTAAACCAAATGTTTCACTAAACAAGAAATAGCTTTCGTCTTCATTTAAGGCTAATCCATTGGCGAAAAACAGTTCATCTTTTAGTAGTTCTAGTTTTTCAGTATTGAGATTGTAAGCAAATAAAGCCCCTGAAGCTCTTTGTTCCCAAGCTTCATTTTCAACTACCTCAGGATTCCTTTGTGTTGCATTACTGAAATACACAATCCCTTCTTTTGAAATGGTGAGATCATCCACAAATTCAAGTTTTTCATTTTTATAGTGACGCACTAGGGTTCGAATGTTAAGACTACTATCTAAGCTTATTAACCCCATTTTTTGATCTGCAATAATGAGTTCGCCGTTTGGAGCAAATTTCATTCCCAGCGGTCTTCCCTTTGTGTTTGCTATAATGGTTTGTTCATTACCTTCAGCATCAAAACGAAGTATATCGCCATTCGCCAAGCCAGTATAAAATTGTCCACTACTATCCCTAACAATAGATTCGCCTCCGGGAGAGGGGAGGGGGATAAGTTTGGTTTTTACTAATTTATTGTTTGGGGCATAAACGCCTTTTAATCCGGGGAAGGGAGGTGTTTTTCTTGCTACAGGTTCTAATTCAATAGGGTAAAAACATAGATAAAGGATTCCAATTGTCAATAGCAGTATGCTTATTTTTAGTATTCTTTTCATTGGTAGTGTATTAAAGTAGTTTCATCATGCTTTTATAGAGCCCCATGCGGTTAGCTGCAAATTGTTCTAGTCCATCTACCGCTAGTGTGACACCGCTGATGTAACTGGCGAGCGGACTTGATAAAAAAAGGACTGCATTAGCCACATCTTCAGCTGTGCCAAAGCGTTGCATTAAATGTTCTTGTTCTTGTTGTTTGAAGTGATCTTGGATTATTGGTGGATATTGGTCTAGACCTGTTGTTGCAATGGTTCCTGGAGCAACAGCATTAACACGTATATTGTAGTTGGCCCACTCTTGACCCAAGGTTTTGGTTAAATTTTCTACACCTGCTCTTGCTGCTCCTGTATGGGCCATACCGGGGAAGCCATTTCTAACATTGGCAGTAATGTTAACAATAGTGCCTTCTTTTTGTGGAATAAAGAAGCTATTGGCCATTTTTTGGCTCATGTAGAAGGTTCCGTTGAGGTTGTTGTTGATTACCGCAGCCCAACCTTTGGCTGCCATTACATTGGCGGGTGCTGGGAACTGTCCGCCCGCATTATTGATGAGTATATCTAAGCGGCCTGTTTTTTCTTTTATGAAATCGGCTAACGTTTCAATTTCTTCGGGTTTTCTTATATCACAGGGGATAGCATAGCAAGTCCCAAGTTTATTGAGTTTTTCGGCGGCCTGTTTAAGTGCTTCTTCTTTACGTGAGCAAATAACTATAGATGCTCCGTAGTGAAGGAATAACGCTGCTATAGCAAAACCGATACCACTTCTACCACCGGTGACCAAGACAACTTTGTTGTTGAAAAGCTGATCTGCATACATATACTAAAAATTTTTACCCAAGTATATTGGGTAGTATTATTAGCATAAGATAAAAAATTAAGAAGGATTTTTTTGGATTATCCGGCTTCCATTCCGCCATCCATCACTAAGGAATGGCCATTAACGAAGGTAGAATTTTCTGAGAGTAACCAAAGTATAGCATCGGCTGCTTCTTCGGGTTTACCCAAACGTTTAAGTGGAACGCGATAGTTGGTAACAAAGTCGAGTACTTTTTCTGGAACACCCTCTAAAATATCTGTTTCTAAAAAAGTAGGACAAACAGCGTTTACACGGATGTTATGTCCACCGTATTCTAGTGCGGCTGTCTTAGTTAATCCTAAAACACCGTGTTTAGCAGCAGAGTAGGGCGCCCCTAGCGGAACTCCTTTTTTTCCTGCTAATGAAGCTACATTAACAATGTTACCTCCACCTTGCGGCAAGAGGATGTTTATTTGGGCTTGAAGACAATAGAAGACACTGTCTAAGTCTACCGCCATTACTTTTTGCCACTCTTCTAGCGGGGTAAGATGAAGCGGCATTAATTTACCACCAATACCAGCGTTGTTGATGAAGTAGTCAATTTTTTTATGGTCTTTAAGGGCTTGTTGGTGTACAGCATTGACTTGGTCTCTGTTGGAGACATCTAGAAGATAGGTTGTGGTTTTGCCTCCGCTAGCTTCAATATCAGCTTTTGTTTTTGCGAGGGCTTCTTGGTCAATGTCTGTTAAAATTACATGGCAACCAGAGGCCGAAAGAGCAACTGCTGTTGCTCTTCCGATTCCTTTGGCAGCACCAGTAATGAATGCTGTTTTGTCTTTCATACTAGTAGAACCAGTAATCTATTATAGATCAAAAGTAAGTTTTGCAATGATTCGACGTCCAATGATTGGCATTCCAGGGAATGCACGGTATTTGAAGTCAAAAATGTTTGATCCTGTTAGATCAAAACGTAATCCATTGCTAAGTGTGTATCCAATGTTTGCATCAAACAAGTTTTTTTCTTGAACTGTTCCAGCCCAGAAACCTTGATCTGAAGTAAAGGCATCGTCGTGCTGGAATGTGATGCTAGCACGTGTGTTGTCTTTGTTGTAACGGATACCCGCTCTATACTTAAATTGTGGTGAATTTAAGAAAGAAGAGAATGGAAGCCCATCGTCGTTGTCTTCTCCAGGAATCCACTCGTTTTGGCTTACCCAAGAGGCATTCGCCCAAAGACTGGTATTTTCTGTCGCAAAATATTCAACAGCGGCATCAATACCATAGTGGCTACGTGTTGCATCGTCATACTGACGGTATCCAGCAGGTAGGTGGGTTACACCATCTCCTTGAGGTACACGGTCAGACTCAATTGTACCAAACACAGCTAATGCTTCTGCAGGTAGTGTTCCTTGCGCACCAGCAAATACTGATCCAGTAACCCCTGCAAGTCCTTGAATTACACCAGGAGCAAGTGCAGCTCCAGCAGCACCTAATTGCGCTGTCAATGCTTGTACAACAGGTGTTGTAATTAATGGTGCAATAGCAGATGCTACGTCAAGTGCAAATGCTCCACCTTCTGTAGCAGGAGTGGTATCTGGTACGTAAGCATAAGCAGGACCAATTGCGGTAAATTGAGTGAATCCTTGACGCTCATAGGTGTAGAAGTCTACAGCTACCGATAGTTTGTCTCCAATAACTCCTTTGTATCCAACTTCAAATGAACTTAATGTATTTAATACAGCAGCACCAGTATCTGAACCAGCAGGTAAAGGTTGTCCGTTAAATACATTATATCCTTCGCCAGGTGCAAAACCACCATCAGCGGTTGGTCTCCCCAATAATCCTGAACTGTTTCCTTGTGCAGCTAGTGCACCGAGAAGGGCAGCTGGATTACTCAATGTACTTTGTACAATACCTGAGAATGGAGCTAAACTTGGAATGCTATTTATTGTTGCAATAGTCGCCTGTGTTGCACCAAGTTGTGTTAATGCACCAGCAAGTATCGCATTAGGAATTGACGTAGATCCTTGTGGAATTGGAGTTCCACCTAAAAACGCCAATGAAATTGGTGCATTGGTAGCGAATCCTTGGTCGTCTACTTGTCCAGATAACCAAACGTCATATTGATTAGGAACAATAACGTTCACAGGAAAATCAATAAATGTTTGAAGCGCAGATGGAGGAGCAGTTGCAATGTTATAGGTCGCTCTAAAGGTGTTCTTCTCGTTCATTTTATAAACTAAAGCAACACGCGGTGAGAATCCGCCTTCATCTAAGATATTGAACTGGTCGTAACGCGCAGCATAGGTTAACTCAAGTTGATCGCTCAACTCAGAAGTTCCTTGTAAGTATGCCCCTGTAATGATGTAATCGTCGTTATCTTCATTTCTACCGTAAAGGGTATAAGCTGAATTCGACTTGGTGTTTCTGTGATCAGCTCCAACTGTAAAGTTTGAGTTTAAGAAACCTGGTACATCAAAGTTATACTGAATTTGAGCTTCTAATGCTTTGGTTTCAGCCACCTGACGGAATCCAGAGTTGTATAGGAAGGTTGGATCTTTTGTTCCTCCTCCATCACGGTAGTTGTAAGATACTAAAGCAAAAAGCCCGCCTTTTTGAATACGTGCTTGCGTCCAGTAGTCACGACCGTCTTGGTATCCAGCTCCTTGTGAGTTAAAGAATAATGCACCACCTTGAGCAAAACCTGCTGAAAGGAAAGCACTAGTGTCTTCGTCTGGGCGGAATTCTAAGTGACCATTAGCCGCAAAGTTTTGGTATCTGGTTGCTAATGGGTTTCCGTCATAGTTATCGTCTAAATCAGAAATTGAAAGTAATAAGTCTCCCTGTTGTGTAGGGTCGACCATGTTGTTTCGGATAACTGGTTGGTAGATTGCACGAGCAAATCCTGCAATGGTTGTAGCATCTGCAATACCGTCGCCATCTTCATCTACAGTTTCATCAGGGTTTAGACCAAAGTCATCACCTTCTGTGTATTTAAGGTTGATTTTGTACCCGAATTTTTTGTTTTCTGAAGCGTAAGCGTGACGTAATGCAGCACCAAGAGTGTTCATTTCACCTCCTAGAAGCTCTACTGTAGTTCCAGGATAGTCGATTGGGTTTTTAGACATAAAGTGAACTACCCCAGAAGTAACTCCAGGACCATAAAGTGCAGAAGCTGCACCACGAACTACCTCAATTTTAGCGATATCGATGTTTGATAAACCAGCTTGCTGCGTAAAGAATGTTCCTGCAGAAGGGTTGGTTAAGAAACGATAGTCTAAAATAGGAAGTGCAGATGTTCCAAATACACCAGATCCAGCACGCATTTCTATGTTTAAGGTGTTGGCTGATTGTTGTTGGATTTGTACCCCTGGAACATTTACTAAGTGACGCACAGGATCAACCGCAACGGCAGAGTTTTCGATATCTTTAGCAGAAACAACACTTACAGAGGCAGGCGCATCTTGAACCTTTTGTGGTCGTCGAGAAGCTGAAACGATAATCTCATCTAATTTTTCTCCAGGTTGTAAGGCTACATTGATTACCTGATCTGAAGAAGTTACTTCAATCGATTGGGTACTAAACCCTACTGAACTTACTTCAATAGTGAAAGGAGCATCTTGATTTGTACTGAAACTAAAGTTTCCGTCAAAATCGGTATTTGTTCCATCAGTTGTTCCTTGAATAACGATATTCACACCTGGTATGGGTGATTCCGTCTCTGCGTCAGTTACCGTTCCACGAATGGTGGTTTGGGCTAACAACAGATTTACACAAAACAGTCCGAGAACTGTTAGTGCAGTGGTCAGTTTGTTTTTTTTCATGATTGTTTGATTTATAATTATTACTGGTTTACAGAAAAAAACTAGGTTTTTGTTCGTTTTAGAGATGGGTTATAACATGCTTAAATGCATCTCATCTTGGAAAGATAGAAAGATTTTAGCGTTCTCAAAAGATGTTGAGCGGCTTTTTCGGTTTACAGGCAGTTTAATCTTCAAACAAAACAGATGCTTTATGGTCGTGCCATGCCTTATAATTTTTTTCATATTTCTTATCCACCTGGTTGCGTTTTATCTTTAATGTGGGGGTGGTTAATCCATTTTCTACTGTCCAAGGCTCCTTCACAATTATCATGGTTGCTATTCTTTTATAGCCGGGCACTTCTTGGTTTACTTTTTCTAGGCGCTTGGAAAGTTCTGTCTCTAAAGCTTCATTAGATTTAGCTAAACCAACTTCAGAGAGTACCCCTAAGCAAAGGGGTTGTGGGAGTCCTAAACCAACCACACAAATTTGTTCAAAATCTGTAATATCGGCGAAATAGCTCTCTAATATTAAGGGTTCAATGTACTTTCCTTTCGATGTTTTGAAAAGGTCTTTCACTCTTCCAGTTATAAAAAGGTAGCCATCTTCATCAATATGACCTTGGTCTCCTGTGTGTAGCCAACCATCTTTTAACACTTCGTCAGTGAGTTCAGGTTGTTTGTAATAGCCTTTCATAACAAAAGGACCACGCATTAATATTTCACTAGACTCCGGGTCAATTTTAAGTTCAACTAGTGGTTGCGCTATTCCCACTGACCCTGGTTTATTGGTTACTTTATCGTTTAGAAGGGTAGATACAGCACAATTCTCTGTCATACCGTAGCCATTAAAAATGTCAATTCCAATGCTTCTAAACCATGAACGTTGGGTGTCTAACATTGGGGCTGCTCCAGAGACTATTGATCGTGCACGACCTAGCCCAAGTGCTTTCTTGAGTTTCCGCTTGATAATCCAAGATAAAATTGGAATTCTGAGGACTTTGTCGAGTTTTTCTTGCGGAAGTTTTGCTAAAATTCCCATTTGAAATTTTGTCCAAATTCGCGGAACAGCAAAAAAGACGGTGGGTTGTGCATCTTGAAGGTTTTGAGCAAAAGTATCGAGGCTTTCCGCAAAAGAAATTGTTCCTCCAAAACGATAAGCAGCAAATTCTACTACAACCCGTTCTGCTATGTGGTTAAGTGGGAGGTAGGAGAAAAAGTCGTTTTGCCCCTTAAAATCAATATTAAAGGGATTTTCTTCGTAATTGAGTTCTGAGGTTTTTTGATTGGCGTTGTAGTCAAGTACAACTCCTTTTGGATTACCAGTGGTTCCTGAAGTAAAGATGATGGTCCATGTATCACTTAGTTTGGGTTGGTGCGGATGTTCGAGCGGTTCAAACTGGTTGATGAATGCGTGCCATTGGTGTCCTTCATCAATCTTAGAACAACCCTTATAATGTGGGAATGCGATGATAGGTAGACCCTCTGGAACACCATTTTTTTGTTCTTGCCAGTCTTCTACTTTCCCAGCAAATAACAAGTCAACATCTCCAAAATTCAATAATGTGTTTATTTCTTTTGAAGTTAGGGTTGGAAAAAAAGGAACGCTAATGTAGCCCGCCATCATGATAGCTAAATCTGCGATGATCCATTCCCGACAATTCTTTGAGATTAAACCAATGTGTGCATTTTCTCGTAAACCAAGTGATTTTAGACCAGTGGCAAGTTTTCTGGCTTGTTGACCTACTTCTCCCCAAGTATATTCTTCCCAAGTATCACCAAAGGGTTGTTTGAGAAAGGTTTTGTCTTTGTATTTCTTTTCCCACTCATAAAATTTAAAGTCAAAGCTGGCGTTATTTGTTGAATCACTCATAATTTAATCTAGTTTATTCTATTCTTGAAAACACCTAATTGTATGGTGTTTTCGTTGTCTTTTTTTCTGAATTCCCCCCAATATACAAATCTATTTTTCTTCCTTCATTAAAGGAAAAGATGATTTTTAGCGCAGCTATTTGCCTTTTAACTCCCGAGCGAGGATGTGTTAACGAGAACTATTGATTGATCTTGTTTTTAATTAGTTGATGGCTTTCTTTGTTGATGGGGTAATAAATAATAAACAAAAGTGAGCTTAAATAGATGGCTAAAACCAATGGGCCACCAATCATTCCCAGTCCATTGATTGATTCTTGTGAAACTTGCTCAATTTGGGTTACTTGTTTCGGAAAGGCAATAAAATCTAGTAGTAATCCTGCAAAGAAGTAGCCAAAACCAACAGTGCATTTGTAAGCAAAAGACATGGTAGAAAAAAAGAACCCTTCATTTCTTTTTTGGTGGTGTGACTCAAATTCATCAACAACTTCTGCCATCATAGAATTACTGATGGATATTGCAATCCATAGTGAGGTATATGCACCCCATAGGGTTATGAAATAAATTGGCAATAGCAAAGGCGAGTTGTTTTCGGGGAATAGATTCGCAATACGAAGGAGGTAGGGGGAGGAGAAAAAACACCCCAATGCAACTGTACTGATGATAACACTTTTCTTTTTATCAAATCGCTTTCCCATAGCAGGTGCTAATGCAAGCGCACAGAGGCCGCCAAAAGCGCTAGACATTGGTAAAAGGGCAAGTTCTTTTTCACTTAGTTCAAAAAAGTAGGTGGTAAAATAGGTGGTAAATACCATCCCTATCCCTAGTCCGATGTAAATTACCATGATGTAGATGACCAAACTGGTGTAAGATTTTAATTGTAATGCTTTTCCCAGTGTTTTCCATGTTGCTGCTATTCCTTTTGAGGGGGATAGTTTCTTAGGCTTAGGCAATGATGGAATGGTTGACTGAGTGCCATAGGTACTTATAAGAATCACTAGGGCTGCAAGAATTCCACATAATAGTGCAAATTTTGAGTAGGCTGCTTCATTAAACAATCCATTGGTGTATTGTTCTGTAGGCTTAAAGAAAACGAGTAAACCAAACATGAGTAAGAAAGGGCCTACTAGCGATGAAAACATTACGCGATAGCTCGTAATTGATGTGCGTTCTTCGTAGTCATCTGAAAGTTCGGCACCGAGCGACATTCCGGGAACAAGAAAAAAGGTAAGTGCGACTCTCACTAGCGCAGAAAAAAAGCACAGCCATAAAAAAAGTTCAAATTCAACTAAGCCAGCAGGGGGTGTAAATAGTAAAAAGAGTGAAAGGCCAAGCGGCAAAGCCGCTAGATACATAAAGGGGTGTCTTCGGCCAAATTTTTTTGATTCCCATCGGTCTGATAAAGTACCCACCCAAGGATCTGTGATGGCGTCAAAAAATAGGGCAATAATGGTTGCAAGTCCCGTATAGGTTCCACTTAAGCCAAGGATTTGACTGAAATAAAAGAATAGAAATAATTGAAACAGCGCATCTTTAATTCCCATAGAAGAAAATCCTAAGCCGTAAAGGATTTTTATTCTCCTGGTGCGTTTCATTCAATTCTTGTTTGTGTTATTTCTCTAATGTAGCTAAAATTTTTTGGATGTAAATTTTGCCTCGCTGAACACGGATCTACCATGAGGAGGTAACGGGTCTAAATTATTGTTATAAATTGCATCGCAATAAAATATTAATAAAACAGTCTTTTACATGAGAGAAGCATTGATAGTATCAACCGCAAGAACCCCAATAGGGAAAGCATACAGAGGGGCCTACAATAACACATCAGCACCAACTTTAGCAGGTATAGCCATTGAAGAAGCTGTTAAACGTGCTGGGATTGCACCTGAGCAGGTAGACGATGTAATTATGGGAGCTGCCTTACAACAAGGAACCACAGGGGGAAATATTGGTAGAATGGCCGCCTTAGCAGGGGGTTTACCGACTACGGTGAGTGGTATGAGTATTGATCGTCAGTGTTCTTCTGGAATGATGGCTATCGCTACTGCTGCAAAACAAATTCAAAGTGACGGAATGGACATTGTCATTGGAGGAGGAGTTGAATCGATTAGTCTGGTGCAAAATGAGCATATGAATACACACCGCATGGTTGATAAACCTTTGGTGGCTAAACACCCACATATTTATATGCCGATGCTGCAAACGGCAGAGGTGGTGGCTAAACGCTACAGTATTTCACGTGAAGCACAAGATGAATATGCTCTTCAAAGTCAGCAAAGAACTGCAGCAGCACAGGCAGCTGGAAAGTTTGATGATGAAGTAATAGCTACAACTACAAACATGGGAGTGATGGATAAAGCAACCAAGGAGATTAGCTTCCATGACTTTACATTAGATAAAGACCAAGGAAACCGCCCAGACACTCAGCTTGAAGGTTTAGCCGCTTTAAACCCGGTTATTGAAAATGGATGCATTACTGCAGGTAATGCAAGTCAGTTATCGGATGGCGCTTCTGCCAGCGTTTTAATGGAAGCTTCGGTAGCGGCGAAACACAATGTTACTCCATTGGGGATTTACCGTGGAATTGCAGTTGCTGGTTGTGAACCAGACGAGATGGGAATTGGACCGATTTACGCTATTCCAAAATTGTTGAAAGCGAACTGCTTAAAGATGGACGATATCGGTTTGTGGGAACTCAATGAAGCGTTTGCTGTACAGGTCTTATACTGCCGTGACCATCTTGGCATTCCCAATGAATTAATGAATGTAAATGGAGGAGCTATCTCTATTGGCCACCCCTACGGTATGTCGGGTGCACGAATGGTTGCTCATGCATTAATTGAAGGAAAAAGAAGGGGAGCAAAATATGTTGTGTCTACCATGTGTGTAGGTGGCGGCATGGGTGCAGCAGGTCTCTTCGAGGTGGTGTAGGCGCTATTTGTCTTAGGTAACTTGTGGGCGACTATTGTCGTATTCAAGGTACTCTTCGCTTAAAACAATTTCTTTTAAACGTTCAACGGTTTGCACGAGTTCGTGAAAAGTTGTGTAGATCGGAGCAAATCCAAAACGTAAATAATTTTCCGGTCTGAAATCTGGGATGATTTTCGGCCGGTCTTTTTTTCCTTGCAATAAACATTGGCAGATACGCCAAGACGCTTGATGGGAAAGTGTTACATGCGACCCCCGTTGTGAGGGTTGGCTTGGTGTTTCTAGTTTGTACCCAAGGGAAAGTAATTCATCTTCTACGCACTGAATGAAAAAAGCGGTGAGGGCTTCGCTTTTCAATCGCAGGGTTTTACTACTGGCCTCCAAGGCCAAGTCTATACCGGTTTCCATTGCTGCTAGTGAAAGTACTGTTGGAGTTCCCGCATCGAATTTTACAATGTCTTTTGCTGCATGATATTGGGGAGAAAAGTCAAAAGGATGTGCATGGCCAAACCAACCTTTGATGGGAGATTCTACTTGAGTATGCAATGATTCATGGAGGTATAAAAAGGCAGGTGCTCCTGGTCCTCCGTTGAGGTATTTATAGGTGCATCCAACCGCCGCTAAAGTTTGGGTAGCGTTCAAATCAATATCTACCGCACCTACCGCATGACTTAGATCCCATATGATAATGGATTGATG
>WTJU01000122.1:31406-58306 GCA_011526285.1 Candidatus Arcticimaribacter sp. | reverse complement strand
ATAACCTCTGCTATACCACGTGCTGCAGTAGCTAAAACTTCATCTGCTTTAGAGAAACCAGCTTTAAATCCTAGGTTTCCATATACTTCTCGAAGTTTATTGTTATTTATAACGATAAGCGCGTCAACACAAGATTTTAGTTCTTCCAATCCCCGCTGTGCCTGTTCTAAACGAATTTTGCCTTCAAATTGAAATGGCATAGTAACGATACCCACAGTTAGAATATCCATTTCTTTTGCCATTTTAGCAATAATAGGAGCTGCTCCAGTCCCTGTTCCACCACCCATTCCTGCGGTAATGAATATCATTTTGGTTTGGGTAGACAGTAAACTGGTGATGTCTTCTAAACTCTCTTGGGCCGCCTTTTTCCCAACCTCAGGATTGGCTCCTGCTCCTAAGCCTTCAGTCAATGAGGCACCCAATTGTATTTTAATGGGTACGGGGCTTTTTTCTAAGGCTTGAGAATCGGTGTTACAAATCACAAAATCAACCCCCACTATACCCTGTTGGAACATGTGGTTGATAGCGTTTCCACCTCCTCCACCAATGCCAATGACTTTAATCACATTGCTACGGTTTTTCGGTAAATCGAAATTAAAATTCCCAGCGATTGGATCTATGGTTTCTGACATTTGGTTTGTTTTTAGGCTTTATCTAGAAATTCTTTAAACTTGTCTGTCCATTGTTCAAAAATGGAGTTACGGCTCTTGGAAACCGTTTGCTGTGGTTGTTCTAGTAACTCTTGGGGTTCTTCTGTAGTTATATTTTCCACTACCTCTTCTTTGGTTTCAGCAGGCATTTTATCTAATGCTGCCATCAAAAGACCTACAGCTGTAGAAAAAGTTGGACTGGCTGTTGCCTCGTCAGAATCACCAGCCAAATGTTCGTTGGGATAACCTACACGGGTATCCATACCTGTAATATACTCAACCAGCTGTTTTAGGTGTTTTAATTGACTTCCTCCCCCAGTGAGAACTATTCCAGCAATTAATTTTTTCTTTTGATCTTCGTGACCGTAATTTTTGATTTCCAAATAGCACTGTTCGATTATTTCTATCACACGTGCATTGATAATTTTGGAAAGAGTCTTCAAGGATATTTCTTTGGGGTCACGACCGCGTAGACCGGGAATAGAAACGATTTCTGTTTCTTTGTTTTCTCCTGGCCAGGCAGAGCCAAATTTTACTTTTAGCAGTTCTGCTTGTTTTTTGATGATAGAACATCCCTCTTTAATATCTTCTGTAATGACATTACCACCAAAAGGAATTACAGCAGTGTGGCGAATAATTCCGTCTTTAAAGATGGCTAAATCAGTCGTTCCACCCCCTATGTCTATCAAGGCAACACCCGCTTCTTTTTCTTCTTGGCTCAAAACAGCATCAGAAGAAGCGATGGGTTCTAGGGTGATTTTCCCCATCTCTAAACCTGCGCTTTTTATGCAACGACCAATATTTCTAATGGAAGAAACTTGGCCAACAACTACATGGAAGTTCGCTTCTAAACGGCCACCATACATCCCAATAGGTTCTTTAATCTCTGCTTGACCGTCTACTTTATATTCTTGCGGTAAAACATGAATAATTTCCTCTCCGGGCAACATAACGAGTTTGTGTACTTGGTTGATAAGATTTTGGATGTCTTCTTCATTAATTACCTCATCAGCATTTTCTCGGGTGATGTAATCACTGTGTTGCAGACTTCGAATGTGCTGTCCTGCGATTCCCACAACAACTTCGTTAATGGTAACGCCAGATTTTGCTTCTGCTTCTAGTGTTGCTTGCTGAATGGACTGTATGGTTTGCGTAATGTTATTTACTACGCCACGGTGTACACCAAGGCTTTGGGATCTCCCAATTCCGAGAATCTCTACCTTGTCAAATTCGTTTTTTTGACCAACCATAGCGACAATTTTTGTCGTTCCTATGTCCAATCCAACGGCTATTTTGTTATTTTCCATATTCTTAGTCCTAGCGGGCAACCACTTGCCTAGTGTAGCTCAGGTCGATCCGATTAAATTTTTTCTCTTGATTCTGGTTGGTGTAGGCACAGAAACGTTTTAGTTTTTCCGTCTTTTCAGAAAAATTCGTGTTCTTCCCCCAAAAAACTTCGAAGGGAAAATTTCTAAGGCCTAACACAAAACCTTCAGCCTCCAAATGAATATCAACCAGCTCTTCTTTAAAAAAAGACTCGGTTGTTAATTTTGAAAGCAACTGTATCATCTCTTGTTTTTTATCGCTTTTTAATTCACCGTAAAAAAGGGGCACTCTGGCACTGTAACGATTCGAGAGTGGTATTTCAACGCCGAATTCATCAACATAATAAGCACGCTCTCCTTGTACTCTTACAATGGGATCTCGCTCATCAATTTCAACGTATAATTTCCCCTGCGGAACGGTGTATAGTTGGGCAGTTTTTATCACTGGATAGCGTAACAACTGCTGCTCTATCTCTTTCAAAGCTACCATATCTTTTTGCTGAAAAAACAAACTGTCATTGCTTTGTATCAACAATTTATTAACGATATCAACACTTAGAAAACGGGCGTCATCACCGATAAAAATAATCTCTATATCACTGATTTTACGCTGTTTAGACCTTATCGCTGCAAAAGACAAACAACCAATAGCGAGTAGGAGCAAGCCAACAAGATATCCTCCTTTAAACGTTTTCATTTTGTGATAATTTTTGTTGTAAATCAGCTACTTCTAGCCCAATATCTCCTGCCCCAAGTAGCACCTTTATGCGCGCTGGACTTTCTTTTAGCGCCCCATAGATTTCTTCTTTTTGCAACAAGCGCACTTCTTTGTTTACTGCTATTTTTTCTGCCAAAGCAGTTGAACTTACTCCCGCAATTGGCAATTCTCTTGCAGGGTAAATTGGAAGTATAAAAACCTGATCAAAACACGACAAGGAGGAAGCAAACGCAGTCATGAAGTCTTGTGTACGACTATAAAGATGCGGTTGAAAAACCACGCATTTTTTTTCATCTGGATAAGCATTTTCCAAGGTTTCATAAACCGCCATAATCTCGGTTGGATGATGAGCGTAATCATCAATCAAGAGGTGTTTTGGTGTGTCTAATAGCAATTGTAAACGCCGTTCTACCCCTTGAAAGGAACTCAAAGCATCTGCTAAGTCCTTCTCCTCTAACCCGTGTTGGCTAGCCAAGGCAAAAGCAGCAAGTGCGTTCGACAAATTGTGTAATCCCAATTGGCTAAAATAAACTGCGTTAAAGGTGTTCTTAGGGGTATGCAAATTAAAACGATAACCAAAGCCCTCTGGCGTTAGATTGGAAATGAAGTAGTCTGCCTGTTCTTGAATGCTATAGGTTATACCCGGAAATGGAATGTTTTTTTCTACTATTCCCACCGATTGAATTTGATCAAAAAACTGACGGTAGGCCGTCTCGACTTCTGCTTTGGTGCCGTATATATCTAAATGATCGGGGTCGATAGAGGTGATACAGGCTAGGCTTGGGTAGAGCTGTAAAAAAGAACGGTCAAACTCATCAGCTTCAACAAGGATAGTATCCATGCCAGAAGAAATGAGGTTTGAGTTTTTTCCTTGTACTAGTCCACCAACAAAGGCTGTAAATAATTGTTTTGTGGCAGAGAAAAGGTGTGCCAGTATAGCTGTAGTAGTTGTTTTTCCATGGGTTCCTGCCACCGCAAGTGTTGGAATATTACGGGTAATTTCTCCCAAGAAAACAGCGCGTTTCTGCACGATATTCCCTTGTGTTTCAAAGTAGTACTTTTGCGGATGAGTAGCCGGTACTGCTGGTGTAAAAATCACACTGGTTTCCTTTGTTTCAAAACCTTGAGGAATTGTTTCTACCGAAGCGTCATAGGTGATTTGTACTCCTGTATCTTCTAACGCTTTTGTTAATGGAGTACTTGTTTTATCATATCCTGCAACCTCTGCGCCTTTTTGCATAAGAAAGCGCGCTATAGATGACATCCCAATCCCGCCAATACCAATAAAGTAGAAACGCTTATTCTTCATTGCCAGACATTAAGTTTTCAATGCAAGCAACGATGGTTTGTGTTGCTTGGGGTTTCGCCAATTTTCTCATATTCTCTCCCAATTCAACTTGGCGCTTCTCATTTTTTAAAAGCTGTGAAAACGCTGTTTCAAATGTTTTTTCCAGTTCGTTTTCCTGCATCAAAATTGCAGCATCTTGTTTCACCAATGCGTTTGCATTGTGGTATTGATGATTTTCTGCAACGTTGGGGGAAGGAATAAAAAGTGTTGGCTTGCCCACTAAGCAGAGTTCTGAAATACTGGAAGCACCAGCACGCGAGATAATAATGTCTGCGGCTGCATAAACCAAGTGCATTTCGGCAATAAACGGGTAGACTTTTACATTAGTAGTGTTCAAACCGCGATAGCGCTCATAATAAAGACGCCCACACTGCCATAGCAACTGCACTTCTTGAGCATCAAAAAATGGAAGTTGAGCAACTATTAATTCATTGATTTTTTGGGCACCTAAACTACCCCCAATAATTACAACGGTTTTCTTTTTTGGAGCTAACTCAAAGTGTTTTAAAGCTTCAGTTTTCGCACTTAATTTTTTCAACAGGTTTTCACGTACTGGATTTCCGGTGAAGTGAATTTTATGGGCGGGGAAGTAACGCTCCATCTCAGCATAAGCCACTGCAACAGCATTGGCTTTTTTAGCCAATAATTTATTTGTTATTCCAGGGTAGGAGTTTTGTTCCTGAATGAGTGTTTTGCTTCCCATTAAACGACCAACAAAAAGCATTGGGCCGCTGGCAAACCCCCCTGTTCCAACGAGTATGCTTGGTCGATAGCGCATCCACAAGAAAAATGCCTGAATTAAGCTTACACCTAACTTTAGCGGGAAAAGTAAATTTCGCCACAATTGAGTGCGCTGTATTCCCGATATCCAAATCCCATGAATGGGATAGCCTGCTTGGGGAACTTTTTCCATTTCCATTTTCCCATAGGCGCCCACAAAGATAATTTGAGCCTGAGGCTGCTTGGCTTTTATAGCATCTGCTATGGCAATGGCGGGGAAAATATGCCCTCCTGTACCGCCTCCAGAAATGATGTAGTTAGATGGTTTCACTTAAAACAGCTAAGGGATTTTCTTCGTTAATGTCTTTTTCTTCTGTTTTTCCTTCGTCGGTTTGGGCAACGCTAATGGATAATATCACGCCAAAGGCAATACAGGTCATCCAAGCTGCTGTTCCCCCACTACTTATCATGGGTAAGGTTTGCCCTGTTACCGGAAAAACATTAAGCGCCACTCCCATGTTTATGAAGGCTTGAACTATTACAGGTAACCCCACTCCCATTACCAAGAGTTTTCCATAAAAGCTTTTGGTTTTGTGGGCTATAACCATAATTCTAAATAGTATTATGAGGTACAAGAGAATAATAACCACTCCCCCAGCAGAACCAAATTCTTCTACAATGATGGCATAAATAAAGTCTGAGCTACTTTGTGGCAAGAAATTTTTCATTACGCTCTTGCCTACACCTAGACCCGTTAGTCCTCCTGTTGCAATGGCAATTTTTGCACGTTCAACTTGATAGTTTCCCGAACTTCCTTCTTCTGGTGACCTGAAGTTCTCTATTCTGCTCATCCATGTATCAATTCGGTTGGGCATAGCCTCTGGAAAGGCTTTTGCAACCAATAGAAACATTAAAAATGCACCAAAGGCCATTCCGAGAATTATCATCAAATATTTAAAAGGATAGCCTCCCAAGAAACACAGTAACAAGACCATGCTAAAAACAATAACAGCAGTAGATAGGTTGGCTGGTAATATAAGCGCAAGCACCAAACCAACAGGGGTCCATAACGGCAGTAGTGATTCTGAAAAACGAAGGGATACCGCTTTTATTTTATCTAAATAGTGCGCCACGTACATCATCAAAACCAACGAAGCTAAAGTAGAGGTTTGGAAACCAATCCCAACAAATGGAATACGAATCCATCTGCTGGCATTTGCCCCACCAATTGTATTTCCTTGAGACACTGTATAAATTAATAGCACTACGACTACAGGCAGTAAAAGGATTGAAATCCCTTTAAAGTACTGAAATGGAATACGGTGTATTCCTATCATAATAACAAAGCCCATAACAAGAATAAACATGTGTTTAAATAAATGTTGCCATGGTGTTCCATTTCCCACTACATAACTTAAATTGGAACTGGCACTAAACACAGGAAAAAAAGAAAATATGGCAAGTAGGGACAATATGCCCCACAATACCAAATCGCCTTGTATGAGTCTATTTTTCATTTGGAATTAGAGTGCGCGTACTGCTTCTTTGAATTGTGTCCCACGATCTTCATAATTTTTAAATAAATCAAAGCTTGCACAGGCAGGTGAAAGCAAGACATATTCTCTTTTATCTGCTAATTGATGTGCCATTCTCACTGCCTCACGCATAGACTGGGCCTCAGCCATTACATCTACTACAGGTGAGAAGGTTTCGATTAGTTTTTCATTGTCAACACCAAGGCAAATTATGGCTTTCACTTTTTCGTGAACTAAAGGCATTAATGAGGTGTAATCATTTCCCTTGTCTACTCCTCCAACAATCCAAACTGTTTTGCCCTGCATGCTCTCTAAGGCATAGAAAGTAGCATTTACATTGGTCGCTTTAGAGTCGTTGATATAGGTTCGATTTTGAATTTTTAAGACATGCTCTAGGCGGTGTTCTACCCCAGTAAAACTCAATAAACTATTTCGAATAGAGTCTTTACTAATTTCTAAAAGACTAGCGACAGAAGCTGCAGCCATTGCATTGAGTAAATTGTGACGTCCTTGCAATGGAAATTTAGTTGTGTGAATCATTGTAGTGGTTTTGTTTGTGTTTATGATTAGTTGTTTGTCTTCTATTGTTGTTCCCGCTTGAGCGGCTTTTGAAAAACCAAAAGGGATTTTTTTTGCTACACTTGAGGTTTCGCTAAGTGCTTGGGTTAATAGCTCATCGTCAACATTGAACAGCAGAAATTGCTCTTTGGTTTGGTTCATTGTTAAGCGAAGTTTTGCCTGTATATAGTTTGAAAAGTCATTCCCGTATCGGTCTAAATGATCGGGAGTGATGTTGGTGATTACGCCAATTGAAGGAGAGAAATCGTGGATATCATCAAGCTGAAAGCTGCTTATTTCCAACACATAATAATCGTAATTTTGTTCTGCAACTTGTTGTGCAAAGCTGTAGCCAATGTTTCCAGCTAAACCAACATTAAACCCAGCCTCTTTTAGCAGGTGATGCACCAATAAGGTGGTGGTGGTTTTTCCGTTACTTCCCGTAATCCCAATGATTTTTGCTTGGGTATATTGAGCAGCAAATTCAATTTCAGATACTATTTTAATCCCTGCACCCCTAAGTGCTTGCACTATGGGAGCACTTTCTGGAATGCCAGGGCTTTTCATAACTAAATCGGCAGTGCATAGCTTTGCACTACTGTGGTTGTTTTCTTCCCACCAAATACCGCGTTCATCGAATTGCGATTTTGTTCCAGCGGCGATAGATCCAGCATCAGACACCCACACTTGATAGCCCATTTTATGCGCTAAAATTGCGGTACCCTTTCCACTTTCACCTGCCCCTAAAATCACTAGTTTCTTCATTAACGCAGTTTTAAGGTGACAATGGTTAGTATGCTCAGTAAAATCCCTACAATCCAGAAACGCGCAACAATTTTACTCTCGTGATATCCTTTTTTCTGGTAGTGATGATGAATGGGAGACATTAAAAAAATGCGTTGCCCCACGCCTGTTTTTTTCTTGGTGTATTTGAAGTAGCTCACCTGTAGGATGACAGAAAGATTTTCCACCAGAAAAATTCCACACAATAATGGAAGCAATAATTCCTTGCGAATCATTAAAGCAATAACAGAGATGATTGCCCCTATGGTTAAACTCCCCGTATCGCCCATAAAAACTTGAGCTGGGAAAGTATTGTACCATAAAAAACCAATGAGTGACCCTAAAAATGCAGCGACAAAAATGGTAATCTCCCCCGCATTTGGGATATACATTATATTGAGGTAGTTTGAGAAGATAACATTCCCCGATACCCACGCAAAGATTCCCAGCGTAAAGACCATAATGGCAGAACTTCCTGCGGCGAGCCCGTCTATTCCATCAGTGAGGTTGGCACCGTTTGAAATTGCGGTAATTATGAATACAACAATGGGGATAAAGATTAACCATGCAAAGTTCTCTGCCCCAGGAATCCAAGCAATAATCTCTGCATAATCAAATTCATTGTTTTTAAATAAGGGAATAGTGGTAATGGTTGATTTTTCCTCTGCATAAAAGGCAGCAGCATCTGAACCAATAGTTAGTTCTGGATTTTTAATTTCTTGACGAACAGTAACTTCAGGATGAAAGTATAAGGTTGCTCCTACAACAACCCCAAGGATAATTTGTCCAATGACCTTAAAAACCCCTTTCAACCCCTCTTTGTCTTTTTTGAAGGTTTTTATATAATCATCGGTAAAGCCAATTGCTCCCATCCAAAGGGTGGCAAACAACAAGAGTAAAATATAAATGTTCTCCAGCTTTGCCATGAGCAATACAGGAACAATAGTGCTCAAGATTATGATTATTCCACCCATGGTTGGTGTACCGGCTTTTTCATTTTGACCGGCTAAACCTAAATCACGAATGCTCTCCCCTATTTGCTGGCGACTTAAAAAATCTATCACTCGTTTCCCATAGAGGGTAGACAATAAGAGCGATATTAGGGCTGCAATAGCCGCACGAAAGGAAAGGAATTGAAACAAACCCGCTCCCGGGACTTGATAATTTCTTTCTAAAAAATCGAATAAATAGTACAGCATATTAAAACAGTTGTTTACAGATTTCTTTTACGATGGTGTAATCATCAAAAGGAAGTCGTTCTCCTTTGATTTCTTGATAGTTCTCATGACCCTTTCCAGCAACGAGCAAGACATCGCCTGCTTTGAGCTCCATGCAAGCAGCCTTTATGGCTGACTTTCGGTTGCTAATTCGCAATGTCTTTTTATAGTCTTCTGGTCGAACGCCCTTCTCCATTTCATCAATGATAGATTCAGGGTCTTCGTCTCTTGGGTTATCAGCAGTAAAAATGACTTTGTCTGAATGTTTAGCTGCAACCTCAGCCATTAGTGGTCGTTTGGCTTGATCTCGATTACCGCCACAACCCACAACAGTTGTGAGGGTTTCGTTCTTGGTTCGAATTTCAGCAATGGTAGACAATACATTGGCAAGTGCGTCTGGGGTATGGGCATAGTCTACAATCACAGTGGCATTGTTTGGCGTGGTATAGGTTTGAAATCGCCCTTTTACATTTCCTAACTCACTAATAATGGAAAGTGTTTCTATTGATGTTAATCCTAGTTCTTGCGCTACCGCATAGACAGCCAAAAGATTGTAGGCATTGAATTGCCCCAACAAGCTGGTCCATACTTCTTGCTGATTTATGACCAACAACATTCCAGAAAACTGCGCCTCTAAAATTTTAGCTTTAAAATCGCTGTAGCCTTTCAAACCGTAGGTGAGCGATTTTGCTGCTGTATTTTGAAGCATGAATGCTCCGTTTTTATCATCTGCATTGGTCAATGCAAAAGCGGTTTTAGGCAATGCATCAAAGAATCGCTTCTTCACATTTCTGTAGGCTGCAAAATTGTTGTGATAGTCTAAATGATCATGGCTCAAATTGGTAAATACGCCTCCTACAAAAACTAGCCCTTGTATTCTTTCTTGATCAATTCCATGAGAAGAAACTTCCATGAAACAATACTCCACCCCTGCGGCTACCATATCACTTAGGTGAGCATTTATTTGAAGTGGATCTGGAGTGGTGTGCGTTGCATTTATCTCGTTACCTGAATATTTTACCGAGATAGTAGATAATAAACCTGTAGCATATCCCGCCTTCTCAAACAACCGATGTAAAAGTGATGTAACGGTAGTTTTCCCATTGGTTCCTGTAACCCCAACAAGTTTTATCTTTGCCGACGGACAGTCAAAATAATTTGAAGCTAAAATTGCTAAAGCTTCCCGACTATTTTTAGTGGTTATCCAAACCACTTGATTGGTGTTTGAATTTTGTGGTTTTTCTTGACAAACGATAGCTAATGCACCGTTTTCGATGGCCTTGTTTATATAATTGTGCCCATCTACTTGTTCCCCATTAATCGCCACAAATAAATCGCCAGTAGTCACTTTTCTAGAGTCAAACTGAACAGCATTTATTGCTTGGGCAGTACTGCCTTGTATAGCTTCAATTTGCACGCCAAACAATATGTCTTTTAATTGTTTCATGACAGATCGAGTGTGATGTGGGTATTGGGTTGTATTTTAGTTCCAGAGGCTAACGATTGTCGTTTAACCCGGCCTTTTCCTTTCAAGGTCACCTTTACTCCCTTCTCTTCAAGAAGCACCAAAGCCTCCATAGCAGGTAAGCCTTTTAAATCTGGTATTCTTTGTTGGGCAAGCGATTCTTCTATTTTGGTGAAATCTATTGGTGAAGGTTGAAGAAAGTCAGCCTCTACCTCTACCTCTTTTGGGGTAGCATAGTACATTTTTCGTGCAATTTCTTTGAATACAGGCGCGGCGACTGTTGCGCCATAATACCCCTTTCTTTTATTTGGTTTATAGACCAAAACAATGGCTGAGTATTCAGGGTTTTCTGCTGGAAAGTAGCCAACAAAACTCGATATATACTGCACATCATCTGTAGCATAATCTACCTGACAAGTTCCTGTTTTCCCTGCCATAGTAAATGCTTGATCTTTTATTCTATAACCTGTACCCCATTTTTTATCGATCACATTGAACATCATTTGCTGAACTTTTTCTAGGGTTGCTTGCGAGCAAATGGACGGATTGATAACTTCTTTATCAAAATGCTTTACTGTTTCTTTGGATGCAGCTCTAATTTTTTCAATGAAACGCGGGCGCACCAATTCGCCATTGTTCGCCACCGCATTGTAAAACGTTAATGTTTGTAAGGGGGTTAGTTCTACTCCGTAGCCATAGGCCATCCAAGGAAGGGTAATTCCATTCCAGTTTTTGTCTGTTGGGTAAGGTATTTTGGGTTGACCCTCACCGGTTATGGAAACGCCTAATTTTTCATTTAAACCCATGTTATACAAGCGATCAATAAACTTCCTCGGCTGATTTTTATAGTGATCGTTCACCATTTGTACGATTCCTGTATTTGACGAAACTTCGAATGCTTTTGAAAATGGAATGAGCCCATAACCACCTTTCTTTGAATCGCGTACCTTATATTGTTTGTAAAAAGTGAGGACTCCCCCTTTGGTATCGACCAACTCATGGGGTTTAATTACTTTGTCTTCTAAAGCTGCAATCATGGCCATTAGCTTGAAGGTAGAGCCAGGCTCGTAAGTCGTTCCAACGGCATAATTGAGCTTTTCAAAGTACTTCCCCTCCTTGGTTCGCGCCAAGTTAGCGATGGCTTTCACGGCTCCAGTTTTTGTCTCCATGACCACTACTGTTCCATGCTCAGCTTCAAAATTCTCTAGCTGTCTCAGCAATGCGTGATGTGCTACATCTTGAATATTAACATTAATTGTGGTGTAGACATCATAGCCTTCTGTTGGTTCTTTTTCATTATTGTCATTAATGGGTTTCCATTGTCCGTTGGCAATTTTCTGCTTTAGTCGTCTACCGTTTTCACCTTTTAAGTATTGACTAAATGCTCCTTCTAATCCAACCCGTAAAAAATTTCCCGCAGGATCAGGTTTTTCATACCCAATGGTGCGTTCAGCAATCTTTCCAATGGGATGTTCACGCATCAACTTCGATTCAACAATCAAGCCTCCTCTCAATGAAGGCATCGAAAAGAGAGGAAGCTGTTTGATTTGTCGATACTCAGAATAGGTTAAGTTACGTGCAATGAGTGTGTAACGATTGCCTGCTCGTTTCGCTTTTTCAAGCATGGACAAGCACGCTGATTTTGATTTCCCAAGTAAAGGCGCCAAGCCTTCAGCTAAAGCATCTTTATTTTGATTAAAACGTTCATTTGATGGTACTTGTGCGTCCCAACGAATTTCATAACGCGGAACAGTAGTGGCCAAAAGACTTTCATCATCAGCATATATATTTCCACGACTGGGTTCAAGAATAAAATTGCGAACAGTTCTTTTCTGTGCAAGCGCTCGATAGTATTCCCCTTCTTGTGTTTGAATGATAAATAACTTCGCTACCAAAACAATGGCAAACAAAAACAAGCCTAGTACCACTAGGTAAAATCGATTCATGATTTGTTTTTCTTGTTTATCCACTACTGTTTTTTTGGTATTAGTTTAATTGGAGGTGCAGTAGCCGGACCGACACCGCGTGAAGCAAGCTGCTGCGTTACGCGCGTTTCCATTTTCAAACGCATCAAGGCAGCACGTGTCTCAACAAACTCACTCTTTACTTCTTTTATCTCTGCGTTTAATCGAGCGATTTCATAAATCTTCTTATCAGCACTATGCCCACTAGCAATTACAATCAAAGCCAAGAGGGAAAGAAATAAAAGCATGCGCCAGTTCTTTAAGGCGTCGTCTTTTATTAAAAACTCAATATTCAATAAGGCAAGCAATTGATTCATTTTTTCTTGGCTATTCTGAGTTTTGCACTTCGTGCTCTGTTATTACGTTTGATTTCGTCCTCTTCTGGAACAATGAGACCTCCTATTTTCTTTAAGGGTAAATCGCGATTACCAAAAAAATCTTGTGCTGCTTCTCCCTCAAACACCCCATGCTGGATAAAACGTTTTACCAAGCGGTCTTCTAATGAGTGATATGAAATGCAAACCAAACGTCCGTCTGCTTGGAGCAACTCCGTTGCACCCTTCAAAAAAGCTTTTATAACCTCTAGTTCTTGATTCACTTCAATGCGGATGGCTTGAAATATTTGTGCTAGGGTTTTATTTAAAAAACGCTCAGGTACCAATGGATTCACAATAGCTATTAAAGACTTGGTTGTGGTAATCTTAAAATCTTCACGTGCTGAACAAATGGCTTCTGCTACTCGGTATGCACCTTTTACCTCCCCATAAAACTTGAACAGCTTCGTTAAATCTTCCAGTGAATAATTATTTACCACTGCTGCTGCATCTAGCGATGCCTCTTGATCCATACGCATATCTAAGGGTCCGTCAAACCGAATAGAAAAACCGCGTTGTTGTGCATCAAATTGATGAGAGGAAACCCCAAAATCTGCCAGCACCCCTGATAGTTCGCGCACTCCATAGAGTTTCAAATAGCGCTTTATGTCTTTAAAATTCGCTTCTATTAAAGTAAATCGAGGATCATCAATTGTATTCTTTTGCGCATCTTGGTCTTGGTCAAAAGCGAAAAGCTTACCTGTTTCGTCCAATTGATGTAAAATCTCTTGCGAGTGTCCGCCCCCGCCAAAAGTAGCGTCTACATAGACACCTTTGGGGTCGGTGATGAGGGCCGCAACAGACGGCTGCAAGAGTACTGGATCATGATAACTAGTCTTGCTCATTTTTATCCCCCATTACTTCTTCCGCTAAGGCACCAAAATCAACAGTAGCCTCGCTAATCGCTTCCTCATAACGATCTTTATCCCATATTTCTAGAATATTTACTGCAGATGAAATCACAGTTTCTTTGCTAATTCCTGCGTGCTGCACTAAATCTTTTGGAATCAATAATCGACCGCTTGTGTCAATCTCAACTAATCGCACTCCTGCTGTAAAACGCCGAATAAAATCATTGTTCTTCTTGTTGAAACGATTCAATTGATTGACTTTTTCCATTAAAGCTTCCCATTGCTTTAGCGGATATAGCTCTAAGCAAGCATTAAATACTGCTCGCTTGAGCACAAAACCGTCGTTTAAATTTTCAGCCAATTGTTTCTTTAACGCCACCGGAAGCATAATGCGTCCTTTGGCATCGGCCTTACATTCATACGTTCCAATAAAATGTTGCATTGACCTACTTAACAATTGATTAAATCAAATATAATTCTAAATTCCCACTTTTTTCCACTTAATACCACTTTGTTGATAACTTTCGCGCTTTTGGAGTTAAAAGGTTGATTTGCAGCGAGGAGAAAAATTAGTCCTCCGTATGTGTTTTTATGCCTATATTTGACGGCTAATGCGAATGCGCCAAAAGGCATGGAAAAAAGTTTAACTCAAGAGGCAGACTATACTTATTTAGAAAAGGGAATAGGACAGCCTATCGTTATCCTACACGGTTTAATGGGAGGGTTGAGTAATTTTACTGGAGTGTTGGAATACTTTCCCAACAACGGCTACAAAGTAATTATACCGGAACTACCTATTTACGATTTACCGTTGAAACAAACCAATGTAGCTGAGTTTGCAGAATACCTTCATCGTTTTCTAACATTCAAGGGGCTTAAAGATTTTATTCTCCTTGGCAATTCATTGGGTGGACATATTGGGTTGGTTTTTTCAAAAACCTATCCAGAATTTGTTCGTGCTTTGGTCTTGACAGGCAGCTCAGGGCTCTATGAAAATAGCATGGGCGATAGTTATCCAAAGCGGGAAAACTACGACTACATAAAAACGAAAAGTGAAGAAGTTTTTTATGACCCAGCTGTAGCTACCAAAGAGATAGTCGATGAAGTTTTTGAAACGGTTAATGACCGTAATAAACTTGTGAAAACGCTTGCGATTGCTAAAAGTGCTATTCGTCACAACATGTCAGAAGATCTCCCGAGTATGCAAACAGAGACTTGCTTAATCTGGGGAAGAAATGACAATGTTACTCCTCCTGACGTGGCTGAAGAGTTCAACAAGCTTTTGCCTAATGCTGATTTATTTTGGATTGACAAGTGTGGGCACGCGCCAATGATGGAACACCCAGACCTCTTCAATCAAATACTACACGACTGGTTAATGTCGAAAAAACACTAAACCCACCCCATGCGCGTTGTTCACGCCGAATTTGTTATTAGCAATACCGATGTAGCAAAGTGCCCAAGGGATCCTTTTCCAGAATATGCATTTATAGGTCGTTCTAATGTCGGAAAGTCTTCTTTAATCAACACGCTTTCAGGAAGAAAGAGCTTAGCCAAGACTTCAGGTAAACCTGGAAAAACACAGTTAATCAATCACTTTAAAATCAATAAAAATTGGTTTTTGGTTGACTTGCCCGGCTATGGATACGCCAAAACATCAAAAACCACAAAAAAAGCGTTCCAACAACTCATTACGCGTTATTTTGAACAGCGAAAACAACTTATTTCAGCATTTGTTTTGGTTGATATTCGGCATGAACCTCAAACAATTGACCTCGATTTCATGGAATGGCTAGGCACAAACTACATCCCCTTTGCCATCATCTTCACTAAAGCCGATAAACTTAAACCAAAAGCAATTAATCGAAAGGTTGACGAGTATTTAACTAAAATGCGTGAGGGATTGTGGGAAGAAGTACCTCCTTATTTTATTACATCATCTTTACACAAAACAGGGGTAGAAGAAGTATTGGCCTATATCGACCAACTTAATACAGAGTTTCACGCAACCAACTAGCCTTTTGAGCCGCGGTCTATATTGAGATGCGTTGCAAAATATTCGCAAAAATCATTCATAGTTGCAGTCATTTTTTCATTTTGCGTTGCGCGATAAAAGGTTTGCGCCATGGTGACTAGAGATTGATGAAAAAAGACGTTCATTTGATCAATTGGCATTTCTTTCACCCACAAGTCCATGCGCAGGGTTTCTTGGTTTTTACCATCCCATAAAGACATTAATAAGGCTTGTGCTTCTTCTTCGTTTACGCCACCGTCTGGAGCAGACCAAACGATTTTCTCTGGGATTTTATTTTCATCCAGTTGCACATCAATTTTTATGTGGGTGTCTTTTCCTTTACTCATTATCTTCTCGGTTTATAATTGGCTGCTGTAAATAATTCTTTTGCTGGGGTTGAAATAATTTCTTGTGGTTTTTTCTCAGGATACTTCTGTGCATATGCACGAACAATTTGCCACCCTAACCACTGCCCAACTTTTCCCGGGCTTTCATTATCTATCTCGAGATAAAATTTAGAGAATGGAGCCGGAGTTATGAAACGCTGTACATAACTAGATTGTGTTTTATAGAGCAGCTCGTTTTCGATAAAATACTGCCAAATGTATTGTTCGTTTTCTTTTACCCAGTTAAGCTCATCGGTAGTATAGCTTATCTTTATTTCATCTGTTTTTTTGGGCAACAAAAGATCTTTGATGTAGAATCTTTTCCCGTGGTGAACCATTTGCGCCAGCAAGGTTCTGTCTTGCGGTTCTGGCACTACCGTCAAAGCAAATTCATCTGCCAAGTGGGCTCCCAAATAAGCGATGTCCATATCACGAACAATGTACTGGGGAATGCCTTCATACAAAGGGTTCTTTGCGCCTAAAAAAGTATCTAAAGAGATCAGCACCAAAGAGTCTGTATATACTGTTTTATTTTGGTAATCTACATTGTTGGTGAGAAGAACTATTTTAGGATCCTTTTCTCGAGGGAAATAGTACTGTATGTGTTGAAATAACGGGCGAATTTGATCTGAAAATGGGGTTAAATCGGGAAATACATTTGCAATTTCTCCTTGCAATAGCACTTGTAAGCTGTCGCGTTGCCGTTTCAACCAAATGCTATCGGGGTACTGCTCAGGAAAAAGATAGCTATATTCTTGTTTTAGGCTGTAAAACTCTTCTTTAGAAGCATTATAAAATTTACGATCAAAGCGATCAAAATCAACATTTACAGGAATCTGCGCAATCTCTTTTTCTCGATTGTCGGCCGAAGAACATGCGAAATTGACAAGAAAAACTGCCCCTATGGCAAGAAATGATAAAAATGAGGAAATATGTCGTGGCATTGCGATTCTTTTTTTCACACCCAGCAGGAAGTTTGCTATTTTTATACAAAGTTACATGCAAAAAATAGAGTAGCTATGAAAAGTCCAGAAAAAGTAATCAACCACATTGTGGCTTGGCTGAATGATTATGCTGAACAAGCCAATATGAATGGTTTTGTTGTGGGGGTATCTGGCGGAATCGATTCTGCTTTAACCTCTACATTGTGTGCAAAAACAGGACGCCCTGTTATTTGTCTAGAGATGGAAATTCATCAAGAGACCACACAAGTTTCAAGAGCAAAGAATCACATTAATTGGTTAGAAAAAAACTTCAGTAATGTTAGCCATCACTCGCTTTCATTAACAGGAGTTTTTGAAGCATTTAAAGACACAATGCCTCCAACTGAGGATCACGAAATGAATTTTTTAAGCTTGGCCAACACCCGTGCACGTTTACGCATGTCTACTTTATATTATTTTGCGGCATTACACCGGTATTTGGTCGCGGGTACAGGCAACAAAGTAGAAGATTTTGGTGTAGGTTTTTACACAAAGTATGGTGATGGCGGAGTAGACCTCAGCCCCATTGCAGATCTTATGAAATCAGAAGTATTTGCTCTAGCAAAAGCACTAAACATCAACGAAGAAATTCAAAATGCCGCCCCTACAGATGGCCTTTGGGGAGACAACCGCTCTGACGAAGAACAATTAGGTGCTTCTTACAACGAACTGGAATGGGCCATGCGAAATGAAAATAGTGACCCTCTTACTTTTGATGCGAGACAAAAAGAAGTAATGGAAATCTATTTGGCCTTTAACCGTCAAAACAAACACAAAATGGAACCCATTCCTGTGTGTGAAATTCCTACGGAATTTTTATAACACTCGATTGAGTTTATTGGATACTAAACGACGAAGTTGGTAGTAACTCATCACGTCTTCTAACAAGTCGCGATGTTCTCCTAACGGATTATCCATCTTTTCTTGAAGCGACTCAATTTTTTTATTGACCAAATGCTTTCGGAGGCTTAAAATAGTTTCAGTTACCATTAAACCCACCTGTTGGTTACGCTCTTTTACGTAAATATTTTTCTTCTCCCATTGGTGCAGCGCATACTTCTCTTCATCCATAAGAATTGTGCTGACCAAGCTACTGAGTTCAGGCGTTAGTGTTGGCATTAACTGGTCTATAGCAACTTCTCCTTTGGTTTGGAACTCTTCTAAAAGCACATAAAAGAGTGCTTTAAAGTCGGGGTCTGCTAGTTCAATTTCGTCTTGCTGTAAATCCAAAAATATTTTCTCAAACACCTTTGCGGTTACTTCATGGCTTTTTTCTTCCACTTCGTTTTCTTCTTCAGAAAACTCTAGCACAGATTCTTTAAACTGTTCTTCTCGGTGACCATAGAGCATCAACAGGGTAATGATTTGCTTCTCCAATTCAAATAGCGCATCCACTTTTACCGCCGCTTGTGTGGGCTGAACCACTTGCATGCTTGGCGATGCTGCTTTTTTCTTTAGTTCTATCTGTGAAGCATTTGCTCTATTTTGTGCTAATGCACTAAACAGTACATCTTCAGAAATTTCCATTATAGAAGCACAACTCTGCACATAGACTTCTCGTTGAATGGCATCTGGTATTTTAGAAATACTTTCTACCATGTCTTTAATTGTCGCTGCTTTTTTTACAGGATCATTTTTGGCTTCTGCCATCAACAACGACGCTTTAAATTGAATAAAGTCTTTCGCGTTTTCAGTAAAAAAAGCTTGAATCTCTTCTAGCGTATGTGATTTAGCAAAACTATCGGGATCTTCTCCTTCTGGAAACGAACACACCTTAACATTCATTCCTTGGGACAATATCATGTCGATTCCTCGTAATGCTGCACGTAATCCTGCTGCGTCTCCATCAAAAAGAACCACAATATTTTGTGTTAAACGCTGTATGAGACGTATTTGCTCTTGGGTGAGCGCAGTCCCGGAGGAAGAAACTATGTTCTCAATTCCTCTTTGGTGCATTTGAATCACATCGGTATAGCCTTCTACTAAATAACAGCAGTCTTCTCTTGCTATAGCCTGTTTTGATTCATATAGCCCATAAAGAACTTTACTCTTGTGATAGATATCACTCTCTGGAGAATTTAAGTATTTAGCTGTTTTTTTATTGTCACCTAAAATACGCCCTCCAAAACCAACAACGCGACCAGACATGCTTTTTATAGGGAAAAGAACCCGACCTCGAAAACGATCAATTTTTCGATCATCGTTCACAATGGTCAACCCCGTTTTTTCTAAAAATTCTAATTGATACCCTTGTTTCAAAGCTTCTTTAGAAAAAGCATCTTTCTCTTCTAGGGCATAGCCTAAATCGAAGTTTTTTATGGTAGCTTCTGTAAATCCACGTTCTTCAAAATAGGTTTTTCCAATGGCCTTCCCGCTGGGTGATTCCCACAGCTTGTCTTTAAAGTAATTGGCTGCAAACTCGGTGACCAAGAACATGCTCTCACGAGCATCTCGTTTGGCTTTCTCTTCATCGGTTTGCTGAGTTTCCTCAATTTCTATATTGTATTTCTTGGCCAAATAGCGTATGGCCTCTGGGTAGGAAAAACGTTCATGCTCCATGAGAAATGCAACCACATTCCCTCCTTTCCCACTACTAAAATCTTTCCAAATTTGTTTTACAGGAGAAACCATAAAACTTGGCGTGCGTTCTTGTGAGAACGGACTTAATCCTTTAAAATTGCTCCCCGATTTTTTCAAGGCCACAAAATCACCTATCACCTCCTCTACACGAGCGGTTTCATAAACTTGATCTATGGTCGATTTTGTAATCAAAAGATTAAGATTGTGTTAGTAGGATAAACTTAAGAAAAAAGGCGCTTATTGTTTACGTGAAATCACGTAATTCACCATCAATTCGAGTGCGTCGCGATAGTCGTCTTTTGGGAATTCCAATAAAATTGCAAGTGCTTTTTGGCGGTATTCCTCCATTTTCTTTTCGGCGTAACTTAAACCACCAGCGGCTTTAACTCTTTTAATGACCTCTTTCACACGCTTCTTATCGCGATTATGGTGTTTTACTGATTGTATTAACCAATTTTTTTCTGGCGTTGACACTGTATTTAATGTGTGAATGAGCGGCAAGGTCATTTTTTGTTCCTTGATATCGATCCCTGTGGGTTTCCCAATGGCTGTTTCTCCGTAATCAAACAAATCATCTTTAATTTGAAAAGCCATTCCTATATACTCACCAAAAAGTCGCATTTTCTCTACTAAATCAACATTGTCCTGAACTGTTTGTGCACCCATAGCACAACAGGCTGCCAATAACGTAGCAGTTTTCTGACGAATAATATTATAGTACACCTCTTCCGTAATGTCTAATTTTCGTGCCTTCTCAATTTGCAACAACTCTCCTTCACTAATCTCTCTTACAGCAACAGAGATGATTTTCAATAAATCAAAATCATTATTCTCAATGCATAACAACATTCCTTTAGAGAGCATAAAATCTCCCACAAGGACCGCTATCTTGTTTTTCCAAAGTGCATTGATTGAGAAAAAACCGCGTCGCATATTGGAGTCATCAACAACATCGTCATGAACCAATGATGCAGTATGAATAAGCTCAATAACAGATGCCCCGCGGTAAGTACGGTCATTCACACTGCCATTATTGAGCATTTTGGCCGTGAGAAAAACAAACATGGGTCGCATTTGTTTTCCCTTTCTGTTGACAATAAAATGTGTAATGCGGTTTAATAGAGCAACCTTTGAAGACATGGAAGCGGTGAACTTCTCTTCAAACATCTCCATCTCAGCATAAATCGGCTCCTTTATCTGCTCAACAACTTTCATTGCTCAAAGATACACTTTCAGGTAGTGTTTTGTTGATTTTTGTTGGCCAATTGCCCGCAAGCAGCATCGATGTCTTTCCCTCTAGAACGACGAACCGTTGCTGTAATGTGTGCTGCTGTCAAATATTCGATGTATTGATCTATAATTTGGGGGGCAGCCTGTTGAAATTGTTCCTCTCCAATGGCATTGTATTCAATCAAATTTACTTTTGAAGGGACTTTTTTACAATAGTTTACCAAGGCACGAATGTGTTCCATATCGTCATTAATACCTTTCCAAACTACATATTCAAAGGTTACTATTTTACCTGTCTTTTCATACCAGTATTGCAAAGACAGTAGCAATTCGTCTAGAGGAAACTTAACCGCAAATGGCATTATGTTTTCTCGTGTTGATTGAATTGCAGCATGCAAAGAAACGGCGAGGTTAAACTGGACGTTATCATCAGCCATTTTCTTAATAAGCTTTGGGATTCCTGATGTAGAAAGGGTAATACGCCTTGGTGACATCCCTAATGCTACGGGCGAAGTGATTTTCTCTATCGCTGCTAGAACATTGTTGTAATTCATCAAGGGCTCACCCATGCCCATAAAAACGATATTAGAAAGTGGACGATCAAAGTAAGCTTTGCTTTGTTGATCTATGGCCACTACTTGATCAAATATTTCATCAGGATTTAGGTTACGCATGCGTGCTAGCTTAGCTGTTGCACAAAAACGACAGTCTAAGCTGCAGCCCACCTGAGAAGAAACACATGCTGTTGTTCTGTCCTTAACAGGAATCAATACAGACTCTACAATGCGACCATCAAACAACTGTACTGCATTTTTAATGGTACCATCTTCACTGCGTTGTTGTTGATCTACCGCAATGTGGTTAATGATAAAATGTTCTTCCAGTAGTGCACGTGTAGATTTCGACAAATTGGTCATCCCCTCAAAGTCGTGAATACCTTTGTTCCACAACCATTGGTATACCTGTTTTGCCCGAAATGCTTTGTCGCCTTGTGCCACAAAAAACTCCTGCAACTCTTCCAAGTTGAGCGCACGGATGTCTTTTTTTGCGGCTGCCATATACAGGGGTTATAAAATCAGCATTGCATCACCGTAGGAGTAGAAATTATACTTCTCTTTCACGGCAATATCATAGGCCTCTTTAATGAAGTCTGGATCAGCAAAGGCAGAAACCATCATCAATAATGTTGATTTTGGCGTATGGAAATTGGTAATCATACAATTTGCAATAGCGAAATCATACGGTGGGAAAATAAATTTATGCGTCCAACCACGGTAGGTATTCAGTGTATTCATTGAAGACACAGAGCTCTCTAAACCACGCATTACCGTTGTTCCTACAGCGCATATTCTTCGATTATTGGCTTTAGCTGCATTTACAACATCCACAGCATTTTGATCGATAATGAGTTCTTCAGAATCCATTTTGTGCTTGGAAAGGTCTTCAACCTCAACAGGGTTAAACGTTCCTAAACCTACATGAAGTGTCAATTCAGCTAAGTCTACACCCTTAATTTCTAAACGTTTGAGTAAGTGCTTTGAAAAGTGGAGACCCGCCGTTGGTGCTGCAACCGCACCTTCGTTCTTTGCATATATGGTCTGGTAACGTGTTTTGTCATCTGGTGTGGGATCACGTTTAATGTATTTAGGAAGGGGTGTTTCACCCAATTCCTTCAATTTTTTTCTAAACTCCTCATACGAACCATCAAACAAGAAACGCAGGGTTCTTCCGCGTGACGTTGTGTTGTCTATCACCTCAGCCACCAAGCTATCATCGTCACCAAAATAGAGTTTATTCCCAATTCTAATTTTTCGTGCAGGGTCAACTAACACATCCCAAAGGCGTTGTTCTTCATTTAATTCACGCAACAAAAACACTTCAATTCTTGCACCTGTTTTCTCTTTATTCCCAAACAAACGCGCCGGAAATACCTTGGTATTGTTTAATACCATAACATCTCCTTCATCAAAAAAGTTAATTACATCTTTGAATTTGTGATGTTCGATGGTGCGTTCTTTTCGGTTGAGAACCATTAAACGCGATTCGTCGCGATTTTCAGCTGGAAACTCAGCTAATAACTCATTTGGGAGTTCAAAATTGAAATCAGACAACTTCATGTAGTGAAAATATTTTAAGGTGTTTTTCTTTTTGGTTGCAAATATACGTTCCTGAAACAGGGGTTGTCAAGTAAATGAACTACTTTCGAAAGACTATTTTTCACTTAACTGATAGCCAGCTAATTGCATGTCATCCCAAAAGCTAGGATAAGATTTGCTCACCACACCAGCATCGTTAATTCGCAGCGATAGTTTTAGTGCTAGTGGTGCAAAGGCCATCGCCATGCGGTGGTCATGATAGGTATCTATTGATTGATCGGCGTGAAAATTTTGATCCGAGGCCAATTGAAGGCTCTTTTCATCAACAGTTATTGATGCTCCTAGCTTGGTGAGTTCTTTTTCTAGGGCAAGTAAGCGGTCCGTCTCTTTAATTTTAAGTGTATGTAAACCGGTTAAATGACACGCTACACCTAGTCCGTAACAAGTCACCGCAATAGTTTGTGCAATATCTGGGGCTTCAACTAAATCCAATGCTAAAACCTCAGGCAAACGAGCGCCCTCTTTTTTTTGGAGGACAAGTTGAGTGCCATCAAAATAACTTTCAACACCTAGTTTCTCATAAATTTCACATAAAACTGCATCTCCTTGGAGACTGTCTTCACGGTAGTTCGAAAGTTTTACCTGCCCCTTGTCTGCTAACGCAACAGCACTAAACCAATAAGAAGCCGAGCTCCAGTCTGATTCTACCGTTTGACTTGTATTCTTAATTTCTGCTTGATGCGGAATGGTGATTGTTTTCCCTTCAAAACGGGTTGAAATTCCAACCCGCTCGAGTAACGCTAGGGTCATCTTAATATAAGGCAGTGAGGTAATCTCACCTTCTAATTCTAGTTGTAATCCGTTCTTTAACCGCGGCGCAATAAGCAATAAAGCTGAGATGTACTGACTACTTATGTTTGCTGGAAGTCGAACCGTTCCTCCCTCAAGGTTTTTCCCAATTATTTTTAATGGCGGATAACCTTCTTCATTGGTGTAGGTTATTTCAGCACCGAGCGAACGAAGTGCGTCAACCAACAACGCTATTGGACGTTCTTGCATGCGTTGAGAACCTGTTAGAATGATTTCACTATTTAACTTTGTAGCAAAATATGCAGTTAAAAAACGCATAGCCGTTCCGGCATGATGAATGTCCTTTATTTCATCTGTTGAATTTAATGCACGCTGCATTGCAACAGAATCATCAGAATTAGACCTATTTCCAATCTGTAGTTCAGGATAAAGCGCCTGTAAAAGGAGCAAACGATTCGTTTCACTTTTTGATCCTGTTATGGTAAGTTTCGCTTCAATTTCTTTGCTTGTGTGCGCAAGAGACAGCTGCATAAAAAGGCTATTTTAATTTTTGATTTTGATGATGGCGATCGTGATCACGTTTGGTTTTTAGGTCAAGTTTTTGGTCAAAAGCAGCTTGTAAATCTACCCCTGTCTGATTGGCCAAACACAAGAGAACAAAAAGAACATCTGCCAGTTCTTCTCCCAAGTCTTTAGCTTTATCACTTTCTTTCTCGCTTTGCTCTCCATAACGACGGGCAATAATTCGGGCAACCTCACCTACTTCTTCTGTTAGCTGTGCCATATTGGTTAATTCGTTAAAGTAACGAACACCATGGGTTTTAATCCAATCGTCAACTATTTTTTGTGCGTTTTTAATATCCATGCAATCGCAGTTTCAACAAAATTACGTTAAGTTTTAACAACGGTAAATTTTGACTACAGGTATTGTTTAATTTCGGCTAAAGATTCTACCATAAGACAAGAAGAATGCTTGGCTTCTTGGTGGCTATTAAAATGTATAGCTTGCATTCCCAATTCTAACGCACCAGCAATATCTGCTTCATAACTATCACCAATCATTAATGCGTTTTCTGCATTAACCCCTGCCATAGCCAAGGCTTTAATAAAAATGTCTTGATGCGGTTTTTTAACACCAGCACTTTCTGCCGTCAAAACCACAGAAAAATAATCTGAAATACCTGAATTTGACATTTTCTTTTGTTGTACTACGTCAAAACCATTGGTAATTATATGTAAACGGTAATTAGGTTGTAAATAGTCAAGCAGTTCTAAAGTTCCTTCAAACAAGTGGGTATGGGTTGAAAGTTGGTTAATGTAGGCATCTGAGAGTGCTTGCAGTACCGCTGTGGTCTGTGGATGCCCAATCGCTTCAAAGGTTTTTTGCAAACGAACCAAACGGAGCTCTTGAGTAGAAATCTTATTTTCTCGGTATAACTTCCAAAAAGCATGATTAATTGGTGTATATGCTTCCATAAACGCTTCCGCTGAAAAGGGAAAAGAACAGGGCGTTAAAATCGACACAAAGGTATGATAGGAATTAACTTCAAAATCCCAAAGGGTATGATCTAAATCAAAAAATATATCTGTAATACTATCTTTATTGGCCATGTGATTTAAAATAGTCAATTAGTAATGACCGAAGCGATTGATTTGCTTGGGTTTTTTCAAAGATACTATTACTAACAGCAAATGCATGTACTCCACTTGCTAAAGGGAGTTCTTCTTCACTCTTTTTTAGTTTTTTTATGACTTCTACAGGGGTGTATTTTCGCATTATTGGTTCATTACACACCACAGGAAAGATCTTAAGTGAACTCATCATTTCATTTGAAAAGTCGTAAAAAAAGAAAGGAACTGCAGTACTTGCTCGGTAGCCAAAATGGTTTGAATATCCCATACTGAAATCATTTTCTATCTCCTGAACAATGAGATGTCTATAGGTTTCTCCTGCTGCTTTTAATCCCCACGCAAATCGAATAGCGTTGACAGAGCGATGAATTAAGGTCGCGAGATTTGATCGTTCTCTTCTTAATTTTTTATCAGACCCCATAGCACTAAAGGAAGCTAAAAGCGAGGTGTTAAAGTAGTCTGCAACACCTTTTATCTTAGCTTGAAAAGCTCTGTTTCTATGGGAAATCCCACGATCCATGTACGTTTCATTTGTAAATAAAAAAAAGAAACGCATTTTGAAACGCGCTCCAGAAAAATGATGGGCTAGAAGTGGAAAATTATCCCAAGGGTCTTTTCTAAATCCTAGGAGTACGAGGGGCTGTTCTACAATTGCCCAAAAGTTGAGTTGTAAAAGTGCTTTAATCCATTGCAATAAGTTTGCAATTACAGCTTTGTGTTTGTACTTATAGGGAGATACCACTTCTACCAGTGGAAGAAATTTTTCTTTTGCTGGAGCAGAAAAATTAAGTTCGGGAAACGTTTCACTTAAAATAGCCGAGAATTTCGCAATCCAAAAGTCAACAAGGGGACGTTCTAAAAAGTTATTTTGGTAAGCTACACTCTCAGTGGCAACAAATCTCCCCCATTCATCTTTTAAATGCGGCAGGTGTTCTTCGTAGCGCGAAATCAAATAAAAACTTGCTGCAAATAAATCAAAGGGTATTTTTGATTCATTGCCTACCTCAAAGAAACAGGGAAGGCCTTCCCAATCTTTAATTTCTACATAAGTATCTTGTACCCCATGTTCTAGAAGTAGGTCAACTGATTCTATAAAAAACTCATTTCCCAAAGGGGCCTTGCCATAACTTAATTTTGGTCCGCTATGCGCAATAAAAACATCGAGTTTATTGGTAAAATCAACAGGTATTCCCAGAGAAATGGTCATCACATGATGAAAAATATAACGTATTCTTGGGCTTATTTTCGGGCAAAATACCAGCAGCATTTACAGTTTGTTTTCGTCAGCAAAGCTAAAGTAGTTTTTTTCAGACACAATTAAATGATCAAGCAAGCCTATGTCTAATATTTTTGCTGCTTCGTTCATTTTTTTTGTGAGGCGAACATCCGATGCGCTAGGATGTAAATTCCCTGTTGGATGGTTGTGCGCCATAACCAAAGCTGTTGCACCTACTTCCAACGCTCGTTTCAAAACCAAGCGTACATCTACCGTAGTTGCTGCTATCCCCCCTTTACTGATGCAGTCACGACTAATGACTTTATTTTGGTTGTTCAAATAGGCCACCCAAAATTCTTCGTGATCGAGGAAACTTAACACAGGATGAAACACTTTAAACGATTGTTTGCTGTTGCTGCATTGCATTTGTTCTAGCGGGGCTTCT
>WTJU01000122.1:20717-31306 GCA_011526285.1 Candidatus Arcticimaribacter sp. | reverse complement strand
TCACGCGGACGATCGCCAATAGACCATTCTCGAATGGCGAAATGTGATGAATTTTGGGGCGTCATAACACTTAATTTAATACATTCGTTCAAGTTCTAATTTACGCATTTATGCACTATCCTCCACCGCATCATCAAGAAAGCAATTTCGAAAATATCATCGCGTTGATGCAGACCTACCCACTCGCGACTATCGTTACAGCAAAAAACGAGGATATTTTAAGCTCGCATACTCCCCTAATTTACCAAGCAAACAATGAATTAGGACGTTTAATTGGTCACCTAGACAAATATAATCCACAACTAGATCATTTTCGATCGAATGAAAAAGTAGAGCTTATTTTTAATGGTCCTCAAGTCTATATTTCTCCTTCAGTTTACGGCACAACGCAACTGCCTACCTGGAATTACTTTAAGGCGCATTTAAAGGGGCGGATTAAAATTGAAGATGATCAAGAAAAAGTAAAACAAAGCCTGATCAATATGACTGCTTTTCTCGAGGGAGAAAATCCTGCCTACACACTAGAATCAAACAACCCTAGGATGGCTGCAGCCCTAGACTATATTGTTGGATTTCACATAGAAATTGATAGCTGGGAAGGGAAATACAAAATTTCACAAGACAAACGTAAAGACGATCAATTACGTGCCAAGAAGGCAATGCAGGAAGCAGAGAAAATGACTGAAAAGGCCATAGAACTCTTGTATTCGCTCCATAAAACTAAACGCGAAGCATAAGTGCTTTAAGTGCTTCCCAATCTAGCCCCCCGTAGTTTCCAGAACTCATCATTAATAAAACCGATTGCCTGTAATTTCGGCTCAACAAATATTCATGTAGCTCGTGTGGTTGCGTAAATACACTAAGGTTGGGATGATCAAAGGCTGCTGTAATATCAGCAACATCAATAGGTTTACGTCCTTTAATTCTTAAAGCTTCTGGGTCATAATATACAATGGCCTCATCTAGTGAAGCCATAGCGTGTTTATATTGAGGGAGAAATGCAGGGTCTAAGCTGCTGTAGGTATGCAACTCTAAACAACCCAAGGTTGAAAAACCTGAAAACTGTGCTGCAACAGCATTAGCCGTTGCTTTTACTTTACTTGGCGCGTGCGCAAAGTCTTTAAACAAATGAGCCGTTTCTCCTTGTGCAACTTTTTCTAGACGTTTGGCAGCACCGCTAAAACTTTCAATGGCTTCGTAAAAATCGAGCTCATCGACTCCCATTAATTGACATACCCACTTTGCACCAGCCAAATTAGAAAGATTGTGTTGTCCAAAAACGGAAAGCGGCAATTCCCCTTCTGGCGTTTCTAAATAGGTGGTTCCATTATCTATAAATGATTCTGGGGTTTGATAGCCTTGTTTTCGAATAGTGTTTTGCGTTTGCGCGACCAAACGTGTGAGAACGGGGTCTTCTTGATTGTACACCAATGCCCCACCTGGAACAATGGTTTCTATATAGCGTCGAAACTGATCATTATAACTTTCTTGTGTGGGAAACACATTAACATGGTCCCATGCAATTCCAGAAATCAATGTTACATTTGGTTGATACCATAAAAATTTAGGACGTAAATCGATGGGTGAAGAGAGGTACTCGTCTCCTTCAATCAACATAAAGTCGTTGTGGTCGGTGAGGTGAACCATGGTGTCAAAACCCTCCAACTGGGCACCAACCATAAAGTCTACTGCTTGTCCGTGGTAATTTAAAACATGCAAAACCATTGCTGTGATAGAGGTTTTACCATGGCTTCCAGCAATGACAACCCGTGTTTTGTCTTTACTTTGTTCATAGAGGTATTCTGGATAGGAGTAGATGGGTAAACCCAATGCTTGAGCCGCCAACAACTCTGGATTGTCTTTTTTTGCATGCATTCCAAGTATAACACCTTCAAGATCAGCAGTGATTTTATTCGGGAACCAACCCATTTCTTGGGGTAACAATCCAGCTTTTTCCAATTTTGATTTAGAAGGATCAAAAATAGCATCGTCGCTTCCAGAAATTTGATAGCCCTTTGCATGAAGCGCTAAAGCTAAGTTATGCATGGCACTTCCGCCAATGGCAATAAAATGAATACGTTTCATATTTACTCTATCTTGTTTTCAATCAAGGCGCTGGCCTTTTTAAAATCGGGCTTAATGGTTAAAGCCTCATCAATTGCAGCCTTTGCGGCTTCTAAATCATTTAACAAAAGATGCAATTCTGCTTTCCGGTAATACGCCCATTCCAAAGGAATGTTATACAAATAGGATTTGTGCTCAATAAAATAGTTAATGGCACACAACCCGATACTTGGAGATAGTGCATATTGGCTGCTAACCTCAGCTATTTTAAATGAAAAATTCAACGACTTATTTTTAAAAAATATTTCTTTATCAGAAGTGCAAAATTCTTGTTTTTCTAATTCCTTAAAAGCTTTAGCATAAGCGACTCTAGCAGCTTCATCTTCCCCTTTAGATTTAGCAATAAAACCCTTAGAAAAATAACCCTCAATAGTGTTGAGCTGTAAAAGATGTTCAGAAAGCTGTAGTGCTTTTTTAAGGTCTCCACCAATTATAGAAGGAACCAAACACAGCGACTCAACATAGGCCTCTATGGCAGGGGTATAATTTGGATTTAATTCTAAGGAACGCTTAAAATTATTTAGCATAGAGCGCACATAAGGAAGCGCAAATAAACGATAAACGCTTAACGCTTTCAAACCATTTATACCTCCTAAGTAATAACGCAGCTCTGCTGTTTCACCAAGATCAATCTTTTCCTCTAACGATTCAATCAAATCGTCGTAATGATTGTAGGTGGTGGCAAGTTCAATTTTTTTGTCTAACTGAATATCAAGGCTAGTTACGGAGTTTTCTATCGCGCTATATTTCTGGTTGTATTCTTGCCAAGCAGTTTTGTCAAACCGAGTAAAAATTGGACGCTCTTGGGCAAAACCACCCATCCATAAAAAGAGAAAGATTAAAACAACCCTTCTCATGGATTTTCTTCATTGATTAAACCCCAGAGTAGATCCTTAAGTCCCATAAGCCCTAATTGACTAACAGAAGAAATCATAAGGTGAGGTATCGCCCCAAAGTGCTTTTTCATTTCCACAGCATATTCTGCTTTCAGCTCATCGTCTAGAAGATCACATTTTGAAAGGGCAATAACATAATTTTTATCCAGCAGCTCTGGGTTAAACTCTTGTAGTTCTTTTCGAAGAATAGAGAATTCTTTATTTATATCAGGAGCATCTGCGGGTATTAGGTAGAGCAATACAGCATTGCGCTCAATATGTCTAAGAAAATAGTGTCCGAGGCCCTTTCCTTGTGCAGCGCCCTCAATTATTCCTGGAATGTCTGCCATCACAAATGATCGAAAATCGCGATACTCAACAATTCCAAGATTGGGTTTTAGTGTGGTAAATTCATAATCTGCAATCTTAGGTTTTGCAGAGGTTAATGCAGAAAGTAACGTAGATTTTCCAGCGTTGGGAAAACCAACTAAGCCAACATCTGCCAGCACCTTCATCTCTAGCGTAATCTGTAATTCGGTGCCTTTTATTCCCGGTTGTGCGTAGCGCGGGGTTTGCCGTGTTGGGGATTTAAAATGCCAGTTTCCACGTCCTCCAAGACCTCCCTCTAAAAGGATTACTTCTTGGTCTTTTTCAGTGATTTCAGTAATCACCTCTTCCGTTTCAGTATTCTTGATTAAGGTACCAAGAGGAACATCAATATAGATGTCTTCACCTTGAGCACCAGAACTTCTGTTTTTACTCCCATGCTCTCCGTGTCCTGCCGAAAAATGACGTTTAAATTTGAAGGAATACAGTGTCCAAAGATTCGGGTTTGCACGGGCAATCACGTGTCCGCCTCGCCCTCCATCTCCTCCGTCTGGGCCCCCTTTGGTGATGTATTTTTCGCGATGTAAATGAACCGAACCCTTCCCTCCGTTTCCAGAAGCAATCTGTAATTTAACGTAATCAACAAAATTACCTTCGGTCATCTAGAACTAGTTAAAGGGTATCAATAACGGACATCAATCGCTGCGTAATCGCTTCAATTGAACCAATTCCATTGATGCTGTGAAATTTATCTTGTGCAGTATAAAACGCCCTCAAGGGAGCAGTTTTTTGATTGTACTCATCAAAACGATTGCGAATTTTTTCTTCGTCTTGATCATCAGAACGCCCGCTGGTTTCCCCGCGTTTTAGCAATCGTGCAACCAACTCATCATCATCTGCTTCTAGGGCAATTGTCCCAGAAACTTCCATTTCTTTCTTTGCCAAGAAAGCATCTAAACTCTGCGCCTGTGTCTCGGTTCTTGGAAAACCATCAAAAATAAATCCCTTGGCTTGCGGATTCTTCTCCACCTCAGCCTCAAGCATGTCAATTGTTACCTGATCTGGAACTAGATCGCCTTGATCCATATAAGATTGAGCCAATTTCCCAAGTTCTGTTTGGTTTTTTATGTTGTAACGAAATACATCGCCCGTTGAAATGTGTACCAATTGATAATGAGACTTTAAAAATTCGGCTTGTGTTCCTTTCCCTGCGCCCGGTTTTCCAAAAAGGACTAAGTTGATCATAGTTAAATTATTTGAATGGCAAAGATATCAAATTAAGGCTTTTATCACTCCCCGTTCTCCAATCAAATATTTTGATCTTTAAGCAACAAAAGTTTGTAAAATCGTTATTTACATAGGAAAAAAACGAGGTGTTTGCGGTTTTCCGCAATTCAAATAAACTAGTGTACGCTATATTTAATGAAAATTAATTAATAGAAATATCCGAATTAGAAGACCCCTATCAAATGATAGCTTAGGCTAAAGAAATTGAGGCAGACATCTTGGTCTTCATCTATGCCTCATAATGACAAAGAAGATTTATTAACTAAGATTTTGATAGTAGAGCTTTTATTAGAAGAAATAATTAAACATGAACAAGTATTTTATTTTTTTAGTGATTACGATGTCCATTTTAGGCTTTGTAATTACCGAAATCATTAGCAATGAATTTAATTATGGTCTTGTATTCATAGCAACATCATTAATTATTTCATCATCTTTTTTTATCAAGGGATGGATTAAATCAAAAAACCAAAAAAAGTGATCTATACTTAGGTTTAGCGTCGCTAAAATAGTTACTCAACACTCTTTAAAGGTGTTGAGTATTTTTTTGCTTTTTGTATAGAAGCAGCCTTATAACTCGATTAAACAAACTAGATGTTAGCGAAGTGAACGTAAAAAAATAATGCATCCCTACTCCAATGATGAAGTTGTATTCTTATTTTTGCCAAAAAGATTTATGCAGTATTTTTCTTCTCCAGCCAAACTCGGTATCCTCGGTGGGGGACAATTGGGGAAAATGTTATTGTACACCACGCGCAAATGGGACGTTTGCACCCATGTTTTAGACCCTAGCGCTAGTGCACCTTCACGCTTGGCCTGCGATCATTTTGTGCAGGGAGATTTTAACGACTATCAAACCGTCTATGACTTTGGGAAACAGCTCGATGTTTTAACCATAGAAATTGAACACGTAAATACAGAAGCCCTACGTCAACTAGAAAAAGAAGGAGTACAAACCTACCCCAGTGCCGCAACACTTGAACTGATTCAAAATAAGGGCGTACAAAAAGACTTCTACCAACACAACCATATCCCCACAGCAAAACATCAACGTTTTGAAAATCGTGCGGTTTTACAACAAGCGATAGACAGCAAGAAACTTGATTTTCCATTTGTTTGGAAAGCTGCCCTAATGGGATATGATGGGAACGGAGTGAGCATCATTCGAGCACAAGAAGACGTAGATCAATTACCCGATCAAGAATGCCTAGCTGAATTCTTGGTTCCTTTTACCCACGAACTAGCGGTAACAGTAGCACGCAATGCTTCTGGAGAAACGGTGACCTACCCTGTAGTTGAAATGGAATTTCACCCCGAAGCCAATCAGGTAGAGTATGTTCTTTGTCCTGCACGCGTGTCGGATCAAATAAAAGAAAAAGCAACCCAAATTGCGCTGCAAGTTTCCAAAGCACTAAACCATGTTGGACTCTTAGCGGTTGAACTTTTTTTAACCGAAGATGGAGATGTTTTCGTCAATGAAGTAGCACCACGACCACACAACAGCGGTCACCACACCATTGAAACAGCCTATACAGACCAATTTGAACAACACATAAGAGCCATACTTGACCTACCCTTGGGTAGCACCAATGCAATTGTAGCAGGAGTGATGGTAAACCTTGTGGGAGCTGAAGGGCATACTGGGGCTGTTCACTATGGAAATATTGAAGCTGCCTTGAAAATTGAAGGCGTTACTCCACACATCTACGGAAAAAAAGAAACCAGACCTTTTCGAAAAATGGGTCATGTTACCATAGTCGATCCCGATTTGGGACGCGCTAGAGAAAAAGCAGAACACGTAAAAAAAATGATCACCGTAATTACTAAATAATGGCAGAAGTAGGAATTATCATGGGAAGCGAATCAGACTTACCCGTAATGCAAGCAGCAATTGACGTATTAACAGAATTAAATATCGCACACGAAGTAGATATTGTATCAGCACACCGCACACCCGAAAAAATGATGGACTATGGAAAAAATGCCCATGGCAGAGGGATCAAAGTTATTATTGCGGGTGCAGGCGGAGCAGCACACCTCCCTGGGATGGTTGCCTCAATTAGTCCTCTCCCTGTGATAGGCGTACCTGTAAAATCAAGTAATTCGATTGATGGTTGGGACTCTGTCCTTTCTATTTTACAAATGCCCGGTGGTGTACCCGTAGCTACAGTTGCTTTAAATGGCGCCAAAAATGCAGGTATACTTGCTGCACAAATTATTGGAAGCGCTAATGGGGAAGTTCTGGCGCGTATTGTTGCCTACAAAGAAGCATTAAAAACAAAAATTATTGCCTCCTCAAAAAAGTTAAACCCCTAATAATAACGCTGTGTCAAACCCCTTAATAGAACACTTTTCGACTCCTTTTTCTACGCTTCCTTTTGACAAAGTTGAAACCCACCACTTTCTTCCTGCCATTGAAGAAGAAATAGCTCAAACGCGTAAAGAAGTTGAAGCTATAACGCAAAACCCAGCAGCACCAAGTTTTGAAAATACGCTGGAGGCCTTAGAAAAAAGTGGAAAAAAATTAGGCATTATTTCTGGTGCATTGTTTAACCTAAATAGTGCAGAAACAAAGCCTGAACTTCAAGAAACCACGCAAAAAGCTGCGCCATTACTAACTGCCCTTCAAAATGACATTCGCTTAAATACAACCTTGTTTGAACGAATAAAAACTGTGTATGATGAAGAGCAAAATGATTTAAGCATAGAGCAAAAAACACTGCTAGAAAAAGAGTACAAAGCCTTTGTTAGAAATGGTGCGTTATTGAATGAAGAGGAAAAAGCAAGTTTAAGAGACATCGATCAGCAATTAGCACAATTAAGCCTGCAGTTTGGAGAACATGTTTTGGAAGACAGTAATGCGTTTTCAATTTTACTCACAAAAGAAGAAGAAATTGCTGGTTTGCCCGAGAGCACCTTGGCCATGGCCAAGCAAATGGCAGAAGCTGATGGGAACAAGGGTTGGAAATTTACACTAGACTATCCTAGCTACGTTCCGTTTATGACCTATGCTAACCATCGTGAGCTCAGAAAAAAAATGAGTTTAGCTTTTGGAAAAAAAGGATTTCAAGCAAACAAAAACAATAACGAAACCACACTCCTGAAAATTGTAAAACTACGTTACAAGCGGGCAAAACTTTTAGGTTATGCTTCTCATGCCGCCTTTGTATTAGAAGAGCGCATGGCCAAAGACGAAACAACAGTGCGTCAATTCTTAACAGACCTGCAAGAAAAAGCACTACCAAAGGCAAAAGAAGAATGGGAAGAAATAGTTGCCTATGGGAAAAACCATTTCAACTACGACACCATTCAAAAATGGGATACAGCCTTTCTTGCCGAAAAAATTAAACAAGAACGATATGCCTTTAACGAAGAAGAGTTAAAACCCTATTTCGCATTAACCAAAGTCATTGATGGGTTGTTTGAAGTGGTTTACCGATTGTTTGGATTGCGTTTTATAAAACGAGAAGACATTCCTGTTTATCATCCTGATGTTCTAGCTTTTGAAGTTCAAAAAGAAAGTAAATTCCATGCTGTTTTGTATGCCGATTTCCATCCACGAGCAGGAAAGCGCAATGGCGCTTGGATGACTTCTTATCGTGCTCAAAGTGAATTGGAAAGACCACATGTTTCTATAGTGTGCAACTTCTCTCCTCCTACCAAGGAACAGCCAGCGCTTTTAACCTTCAACGAGGTAACAACCCTCTTTCATGAATTTGGACATGCATTGCATGGAATATTAGCCAATACAACTTATGCCGCACTAAGTGGAACAAGTGTTTCTTGGGACTTTGTTGAATTGCCAAGCCAAATCTTAGAAAACTGGTGTTACCAACCCGAGGCTTTGAGCTTGTTTGCACGTCACTATGAAACAGGAGAAGAACTCCCTAATCACTACATTGAAAAGATAAAGAAAGCGGGGCAATTTCACCAAGGCTTACAAACCCTACGTCAGCTTAGTTTTGGATTTCTAGACCTTTCTTGGCATGGTGAAAAAAGTACTGAAATTCAAGAAGTAAAAGCCCATGAAGTAGCAACCATGAAAGCTTTTCAGTTTACAGAAGATCAAGCAGAAAACTGCATGAGCACTTCGTTTTCACATATTTTTCAGGGAGGATATTCTGCTGGCTACTACAGTTACAAATGGGCAGAGGTGTTAGATGCCGATGCTTTTGAATTGTTTTTATCCAATGGGATTTTTGATGCCAAAACAGCGCAATCGTTTCATGACAATATTCTTTCAAAAGGAGGAACAGAACACCCCATGGAGCTTTACCAGCGTTTTCGCGGAAAGAAACCCAAGGCTGATGCTTTGCTTAAACGTGCAGGGCTACTGGTTTAGTTTCGCTGCTTGCCAAGCCATATAGCCGCCTTTTAATTCATGAATTTCATCAAAACCTAAGGCTTTCATAGCTACTGCTGCGCTTGCACTTCTTGTGCCCCCTTTGCAATAAATCAAAACAGGTTTTTCTTTGTTGAGTTTAGCGATCTCAAAAGGAAAATCTAGTGATGTTACCGATATGTTTATGGCTGCTGGAAGGGCACCTTCAGAAAATTCTTCTGGGGTTCGCACATCAACTAAGGTGTAATTGTTTTCCATGAGTTTCGAAAATGGTTCTACGTCGTGAAGCGTGCTAAAGGTCTGTAGTAGCAAAAAAGAAATATAAAGTAAAGTAGTCATAGTGCTAAAGGTTTAAATAAATTATCACCCAGCCAATTGCTGGTACCGCTTCTGCCCAAAATAAAGTAATATTTTCAGAATCTCCAGGCTTTATTTTCAAAAGTAAAGCTGCATAGGTAATACACATTGCAGCAAGTGATTTTGATATTACAGCATTCCAACCATAGCTTAAAACACATGAACCAATTATAATGACCAACAGCAATAGACCAAGAAAACGTGTTTTTTGAATCCCCAAAAGCTGAGGAATAGTTCCCAAATTGGGTGGATCACTCTCAAGGTCACGAATTTCAAAGGGTAATATTGCCACAAAAACAAGTAGCAGGTACAGTAGAATGTAATAATAATGCTCAGGTGTCCATAGATTTATGGAAAGTAAAGGATAAACACCTGTTAGGAAGGTCCAACACAATGTCACGATAAATATTTTCACCCCAAAACGAGTGCGTAAACTCTTTTGTGAAGATTTTAGCGGCATAACATAGGCACAGCAAACTATAAAACAGGAGACAAGTAATGCTTGGGCTAAGAAAGACAGAGAAATAAAATGAAATAATGAAAAAACTAAAGTCGCTGCCACCAAAGGTGCTAAAAACCAAAAGAACCCACGAGATTTCAACGATAAGGTTGAAAATGGGTAGTAGCGAATAGCGTTATATCCCAAAAACACCATTGAAAAAACAAACAATCGCTGTGTAAAAGTGGTCGGTATCTTCCAAAAATAGCTGTTGATTTGGTAGAAACACAAAGCCATCAAAGCCACGTGAATACTCCCTTTAATGTAAACCTCAAAAATGCTCCTGAGATAGCGCATGCGCAAAAATAACAGAAAGTGTTTATAAGTTATGACGAAGGGTTGAAAACTTAGACCCCTCTTCTGCACGATTGCTTTTTGATTCTCTGGTTTTGAAGTATTTTTGTGAAAAAAGTAAGCTTATGTTTTTGAACAGACACCTTGGTCCTAATGAAAGTGAGATTGCACAAATGACCCAAGCGATTGGAGTAGAGAACCTTGAACAACTTATTGCCGAAACCATCCCTGCTGATATTCGCTTAAAAGCACCTTTAAATTTACCGGAAGGAATCTCGGAATACGCTTTTCAAAAGAAAATTCAAAAACTAGCAAAAAAGAATAAGCTTTACGCGAATTATATCGGTATGGGCTATCATCCCGCTATAGTTCCTGCTGTAATTCAGCGTAATATTTTAGAAAACCCAGGGTGGTACACGGCCTACACACCTTATCAGGCTGAAATTGCACAAGGGCGATTAGAGGCACTTTTCAACTATCAAAC
>WTJU01000122.1:12136-20617 GCA_011526285.1 Candidatus Arcticimaribacter sp. | reverse complement strand
AAAACCGTAGTTGCTGCTGATTTGCTTGCGCTAACCTTGTTAGAAGCACCCGGTAACTATGGTGCCGATGTTGTTGTGGGAACTACACAGCGTTTTGGAATACCCTTAGGCTATGGAGGACCACATGCTGCTTATTTTGCAACCAAAGCAGAATATAAAAGAAACATACCCGGTAGAATTATAGGGCAAACCCGTGACCTAGACGGTAACCCTGCTTTACGCATGGCATTGCAAACCCGTGAACAGCACATTAAACGCGACAGAGCTACTTCAAATATTTGCACAGCTCAAGTACTTCTGGCTGTTATGGCAGGAATGTATGCCGTTTACCACGGCCCAATGGGATTGAAGGCGATAGCAAATGAAATACACACCAAAGCGAAGCGCTTAGAACATTGTCTAAACCAACTCGGCATCAAACAACTCAACGAATATTATTTTGACACACTGCATGTTGAAGTCGATAGCGCTGCATTGAAAGAGATCGCACTAAGAAGTGAAATCAATTTATTTTATCCAGACAGTCAATCGGCCCTAATCGCACTTAACGAAGCGACTACAGAAGAAGACTTTGATTCTCTTGTGAATGTTTTTGAAACTTATGCGAATAAAACTGCTGCTAATGGGTATGCAGCTAGCAGTCGTTTGCCAAAAGAACAACTAAGAGCGAGTGCATTCATGACTCATCCGGTATTTAATTCTTATCATTCAGAATCGGCCTTGATGCGTTACATCAAGAAACTAGAACGCAAAGATCTAGCCTTAAACCATTCTATGATATCATTAGGATCTTGCACCATGAAGCTTAATGCCGCTAGTGAAATGCTACCGCTAAGTTCGCCTGAATGGAACAGCCTACACCCTTTCGCTCCCCTAGATCAGGTTGAAGGATACCAAGAAGTACTCGACCAACTCACGAAGCAATTGAATGAAGTAACTGGATTTGCTGCAACTTCATTGCAACCCAACTCGGGAGCGCAAGGAGAATATGCTGGATTAATGGTGATTAGGGCTTACCATCAATCTAGAGGAGACCATCATCGCAATATTTGTATTATTCCAGCCTCGGCTCATGGAACTAATCCTGCATCTGCTGTTATGGCAGGAATGAAGGTAGTTGTGACAAAAACTGATGAACGTGGTAACATTGACTGGGACGATTTACAAGAAAAAGTGATAATTCATAAAGATGAGCTTGCAGGGTTAATGATAACCTATCCCTCTACTCATGGTGTTTTTGAATCAAACATTAAAAATATTACAGACCTGATTCACCAAAACGGTGGGCAAGTTTATATGGATGGAGCCAACATGAACGCACAGGTTGGCTTAACAAGTCCTGCAGCTATTGGTGCCGACGTTTGCCACCTAAACCTACACAAAACCTTTGCCATTCCGCATGGCGGAGGAGGCCCAGGTGTAGGACCCATTTGTGTTGCGGCACACCTAGCTCCTTTCCTTCCCTCCAATCCAATTGTAGAAACAGGTGGAAAACACGCCATAAGCGCTATTTCGGCAGCACCATGGGGGTCTGCGTTAGCCTGTCTAATTTCTTATGGATATATTGAAATGCTTGGAAGTAGCGGGCTCCAAAAAGCGACTGAGATTGCTATTCTCAATGCCAACTATATTAAATACCGACTAGAGGGGGCATATCCAGTTTTATATGTTGGAGATAAAGGTCGTTCTGCGCATGAATTAATTATAGATTTAAGGCCTTTCAAAACACAAGGTATAGAGGTTGTAGATGTTGCAAAACGTTTAATGGATTATGGATTTCACGCACCAACTGTTTCTTTTCCAGTTGCTGGTACTATGATGATCGAACCTACTGAGAGTGAAAACCTTGCAGAACTCAATCGTTTTTGTGATGCCATGATCTCTATTGCTGCTGAAATTATTGAGGAAGAACAACATGGCGAAAATAGTCTACTGAAGAATGCTCCACATACATTGGACATGGCTACTCAAGACGAATGGTCGTTCCCTTACAGTAGAAACAAAGCTTTGTATCCTCTTGCGTTTGTACGTGAAAATAAATTCTGGCCCTCTGTGAGAAGAGTCGATGAAGCATTTGGAGATCGTAATTTAATTTGTAGTTGCCCTTCAGTTGAAACTTACTCTAGTTAATGATAATCAATTGTTTAAGTTTTTATTTGTAATTCTTATTCAGTAATTTTTTCCTGTTGAACATCATTTGATTTTTTTCAAAATGGCATCACCCATAAACGGCTTGCTATACTTTTGATTAGAATTTGCTTCATCTATGAAAACCATTATTTCAGGTACGGGAAGGGCAGTCCCCAACAATGTTATTCCTAATAGCGCATTTGCTCAACAAACCTTTTTAGATGAAGAAGGCAACCCCTTCGCCATTGATTCTTCTGAAATTATTGAAAAATTCTCTTCAATTACTGGTATTGAAGAACGTCGCTATGCTGATAAAGACATTAACTCATCAGACTTAGCTGCAGAAGCGGCAAAAAAGGCGATAGCTAATGCTGGATGTGACCCAGAGCAAATTGATTACATAATTGTTGCACATAATTTTGGTGATACCCAACTAAACTCATCCCAATCTGAACCCTTACCAAGCTTATCTTCTAAAGTGAAAACACACTTAGGCATTAAAAACCCAAATTGTGTGGCATACGATATTCTCTTCGGCTGCCCAGGATGGATTGAAGGAGTAGTTCAAGCCCATGCTTTCATTAAAGCAGATATGGCCCAAAGGTGCTTGGTTATTGGAGCGGAAACACTTTCACGTGTCATTGATCCAGTAGACCGCGACTCCATGATATTTGCAGATGGCGCTGGAGCAACTATAATTGAGAAAAAAGAAGGTGAAGCAGGCATTTTATCGCACAAAACGGTAACCTATACTGCCAATAATGAGATTGATATGCTTAACTACGGTCAGTCCTACAACCCTGACAACTCAACAAAGTTTATCAAAATGAAAGGACGAAAGGTCTATGAGTTTGCATTGTCTAATGTACCACAAGCCATGAAAGCGTGTTTTGATGCTTCTGGAGAAGATATTTCTGCACTTAAAAAAGTATTCATCCACCAAGCGAATATGAAAATGGATGACGCTATTATTAAACGTTTTTATCGTCTCTATCGTTCGGCAGTTCCAGAAAACGTGTTGCCTATGAACATTCAAAAGCACGGAAATAGCTCAGTTGCAACGGTACCGACGCTCTACGATCAAGTGCTCAAAAACGACTTGGAAGGTCACCAATTGCAAAAAGGAGATGTGATTTTATTTGCAAGTGTTGGTGCTGGTATGAATGTAAATGCAATCACCTACAAGGTATAAACCATTTCTTTCTTTTTATCGATTCTTATTCCAGCTATAAATCGGCTGAAATACGTATTTTTAATGCATGATAAAATTGCTTGAACACATTGGGAGGTATTTCATTATGCTCCAAAGAACCTTTGGCAAATTCACCAAAGGAAGTGTATTAAGAAAACTTATTGTTCGAGAAATTGATGATCTAATTGTTGGTTCACTAGGAATTGTTGCTTTTATTTCATTTTTTGTTGGTGGGGTAGTTGCTATCCAGACCGCCATTAATTCTGACAATCCTTTACTTCCAAAATATTTGGTAGGCTTTGCCACACGACAGTCTATTATTTTAGAATTTGCCCCCTCTTTCATTTCCGTAATTATGGCGGGTAAAGTAGGCTCTTTCATCACCTCATCCATAGGTACAATGCGTGTAACAGAGCAAATTGATGCCTTAGAAGTTATGGGTGTAAACACCTACAACTACTTGATTTTTCCCAAAATAGTAGCCATGACCTTATATCCTTTCATCATTGTAATTTCTATGTTTTTAGGGATTTTCGGGGGTTATGTGGCATGTATTTCTGGAGGGTTTTCTGCTCACGCAGATTTTGTCGAAGGACTCCAGCTTGAGTTTAATCCTTTCCATGTTACCTATGCCTTTATAAAAACATTTTTGTTTGCGATGCTACTCGCCACTATCCCTTCCTACCACGGGTATTACATGAAGGGAGGCGCCTTGGGTGTAGGGAAAGCAAGTACAACTTCATTTGTTTGGACGAGTGTTGCTATTATTGTCATGAATTCTTTTGTAACCAACCTATTACTCACCTAATGATTGCTGTAAATAACATCAAGAAATCGTTTGGAGAAACGGCTGTATTAAAAGGAATTAGTACGGAGTTTGAGCAAGGAAAAACAAACTTAATCATTGGTCAAAGTGGGTCAGGTAAAACCGTTTTTCTAAAATGCATCTTGGGACTTCACCGTGTAACAGAGGGAGAAATAATTTATAAGAATGTGCCTTTGTCTAGCATGCAAGAAGCCGAGCAGTCGCTCTTGCGCCAAGATATGGGAATGGTTTTTCAAGGCAGTGCACTTTTCGATTCTATGACAGTAGAGGAAAACGTAATGTTCCCAATGCAAATGTTTACTAAAGCGCCTGAAGATGAAATTCGCGAACGTGCCAATATTGCAATCAATCGGGTAAACTTGGTAGACGCCAATCAAAAACTCCCCGCAGAAATTTCTGGAGGGATGAAAAAAAGAGTAGCCATTGCCCGTGCCATTGTTATGAATCCTAGCTACTTGTTTTGCGATGAACCCAATTCTGGACTTGATCCCAAAACAGCTATACTAATCGACAACCTCATTCAAGAAATTACGCAAGAATACCAAATCACAACCATCATCAATACGCATGACATGAATTCTGTGATGGAAATTGGGGAAAAAATCATCTTTTTAAAAGAAGGGGTAAAGGCATGGGAAGGAACAAATAGAGAGATTTTTAAAACCGACAACGAAGCGGTTACGGATTTCGTTTATTCTTCTGAACTCTTCAAAAAAGTACGAAAGGTATATTTAGAAGAAAGTCACTAGTCAAGACAAATCCTCTCCGAATTTATCTTTGGTTTGCTGACGTAATTCCTTTACACTTTGATCGTCTCCTTTTGGATAAATCATCAACACCTTATCTTCGTCTACCACAACATAATTATTCAAGCCTTTCAAAACCACAATCTTTCCAGAAGAAGAATAGATCATGTTTCCGTTGGCTTGTGTAGAAACAAGCGCTGCTTTTACAGCAACATTTTCTTCTGCTGTTTTGGTCAATTGATCATATAGTGATGACCATGTGCCCAGATCGTTCCACATGAACGATGCTTTCAGCATGACGATATTGGTAGAGGGTTCTAATATCGCGTAATCAATGGAAATATTTTCTGCTTTAGGATATTCCCTTTGCAAAAAACTGTTTTCTTCTGCTGTATCAAAATACGGTATCCCTTCTTCAAAAATACGTAATATCTTGGGTTGATAGCGCTTAAAGGCGCTTATTATGCTATTACAAGACCACACAAAAAGCCCTGAATTCCAGAAATAATTCCCTGCATTGAGAAAGGCTTTTGCTTTTTCGAGGTTGGGCTTCTCTGTGAATTTAGTGATCGCGCTAATGGGGGCTTTTTTATCTTCAACTTCTAAATACCCATAGCCCGTGTGTGGTTGATTTGGAGGTATTCCGAAAGTAATCAATTCATCGTGTTGAGATGCCCGTGCAAAAGCTAAAGCTACGTTGGCTTGAAAAGCGCCAAGATGATCTATAAAATGGTCACTGGGCAAGACAATCATGTTTGCATTTTTGTCTTGTTGTTGAATTTTTAATGCTGCATACAAAATACATGGAGCTGTATTACGTAAGGCAGGCTCGCAAATTATTTGCTTTTCGTCGAGTTCTGGCAATTGCTTTTTTACCAAAGTTAAATAACGTGCATTGGTTAGAATATAAATGTTGGTTTCTGGCAATATCCCCGCTAAGCGATCTATAGTTTGTTGCAGTAGTGTTCTGCCATGTCCTGTTAAATCTTGGAATTGCTTTGGAAAAGAGACGGTACTTGTAGGCCAAAAACGGCTCCCAACACCCCCAGCCATAATTAGCGCAAAATTAGATTGGTTTGCTATCATTTTGTTTTCATATAATCAACCTCAGCATTTGGCTGAAAAAGATACAATCTATTTGTTCCTTTTTCTCGACATTCAAAGCGTTTTCTTCGCTGGGGTCCTTTTTGAAAAACACGCCCATTTTCTAGCTGAAAATGAGCCCCTAGCGGTAGCTCTAAGATAGTTATTTTATTGGTTGGGGGATCAAATTCTCGTAGCGCCATACTCAATTTTATATCCGTATCACTGCTTGCTTTAGGATGTTTTAGGTGTTGCGCAAAAACACTTAATAGCGGCTGAGGAAAGATGTGTTCTACCAAAAAAGGAGCACTAATTTGTCTAAAACACTGTTTCCATTCCAAACCGTGTGGTTGAATTCGATACCCGTATGTTTTGAATGCTAAGTGATGGGCAATTTCGTGTAATAGTGTGATTAGAAATCGGTAAGGATTCTCGTGGAAGTTTAAGGTTATTTGGACTTTACCAGAAGGTAATTTTCGAAAATCTCCGTGCTTAGACTTTCGGGCTTTTACCACCTTAATATCTATTGGATGTTCGTTTAAAAACCCACGTAATAAATCTTTAGCCGATGTGGGCAGGTAAGCATAAAATTCTTGCACCCGTTTAAGTTTATGGTGTTGAAGAAGAAACTTGAAGGACTTTCCCGTTGTAGTAGCGATGTCCGTTCAAACCAAAGTCCAACAAGTAATGAGCAAACTCATCGGCAGTAACAGGAGCTTGAAATCCAGGAAAAGCTTCTGCTAGCATTTCAGTTTGTACTGCGCCCAATGCGAGGACATTGAATCGCGGGCCTGTTTCTTTAAATTCTTCTGCCCACAATTCAGTTAATGTAATTACTGCCCCTTTACTACTGCTGTAAATGGATAAACCCGGAAATTTTGCACTGCCTTGAATGCCTCCCATGCTACTGATGTTTACCACATGACCTTTTGGTGAAATTTTGGGCAGCAATTGGCGTGTTAACTCTGCTAAACCAAAGACGTTTACTTTATATATTTTCTCAAATAAGGTAAAATCACTTCCTTCAACAGAGGTGTTGGTAAGCAGCCCTGCATTGTTTATTAGAACATCTATTGTTGTATTGGTTAATGCATTGGCAAAATCGGTAATCTCGTTTTCATTGGCAAGATCTACAGAATAGGCCTCAATGCCATCTATCTCCTTTAAGGCTTTTATATTTCTTGAAATTGCAAGAACACGATGCCCTGCTTGTGCTGCCAAACGTGCAGTAGATAAACCAATGCCTTTACCTGCACCAGTAATTAAAAGTGTTTTCAATTGTTTTTTTCTAAAGATAAAAAAACCCGCACAAAGGCGGGTGATTTATTGGTTTGACATTGGAACTTAGATCATCATAGTGATTGGGTTCTCAATGTAACTTTTAAGGGTTTGTAAAAACTGTGCTCCAGTCGCTCCGTCAACTGAACGGTGATCGCAAGCTAGGGTCATCTTCATGGTATGCCCTACTACTATTTGACCGTTTTTCACTACTGGTTTTTCTACAATAGCGCCTACAGATAAAATTGCTGAATTAGGCTGATTGATGATGGAAGTAAATGTTTCTATACCAAACATACCAAGGTTTGAAATGGTAAATGTACTCCCGTCCATCTCGGCAGGGGTAAGTTTTTTCTCTCTAGCTCTGCCTGCGAAGTCTTTCACCTGTGCTCCTATCTGGGGTAAGCTTAGCTCATCAGCAAATTTAACCACTGGTACTACTAGCCCGTCTTCTACCGCAACGGCTACGCCCATGTGAACGTGTTGGTGCTGTACAATTTTATCGTCATACCAACGGGAATTAACTTGTGGGTGTGCCTTTAAAGCTTTTGCGGTCGCTTTTACAACAATATCATTGAATGATATTTTAGTGTCAGGCATGGAGTTGTATTGTTGACGAAATGCCATGGCATTTTCCATGTCAAACTCTACCCCCAAGTAATAGTGTGGTGCTGTAAATTTTGAAGCAGCCAAACGCTTAGCGATGGTCTTACGCATTTGATTATTGGCTAGTTCAACAACAGATTCAACTCCCTGTGGCATTGCTGGTGTACTAATTCCGTTGGATTGGAAGTGCTCAATATCGCGTTTAATTATCCTACCTCCGTCACCAGAGCCCTGAACTTGTGCCAACTGGATTCCACGTTCTTCTGCTAGACGTTTCGCTAACGGAGAGGCTATAATACGCCCTGTAGTGTTTTGTACAGGTGTTGGTGTTGCAACTGGAGTAGATGGCGCAGTGGCTGGTGGAGCTGGTGCTACTGGTGCAGCCTCTACTTTAGCCGGTGCTTCATTTGCTGAGGCAGCGGGCGTTGCAGCAGCATTAGCGAAAGCTAGTGCTTGTTCAACATCAGCATCTTTATCTCCAATAATGGCCAACAAACTATCAACTTTAGCAGATTCTCCTTCTTGAATTCCAATATGCAGGAGTGTACCAGCATAAAAGGCTTCAAATTCCATGGTCGCTTTATCGGTTTCGATTTCCGCTAAAATATCACCTTCAGAAA
>WTJU01000122.1:0-12036 GCA_011526285.1 Candidatus Arcticimaribacter sp. | reverse complement strand
GCTTTATCGGTTTCGATTTCTGCTAAGATATCGCCTTCTTTTACCGTATCTCCTACTTTCTTAAACCAAGTAGCAACGGTTCCTTCTTCCATCGTGTCGCTCAAGCGAGGCATGTTAATTATCTCTGCCATGGTTAGCTTAATTTATGTTTTAGAAATGGGTAATTTGGTTCTTCATATACTGCGTCATACATCACTGAAGTTTCAGGATAAGGAGACGCTTCAGCAAATTTTTCACATTCGGCTACTTGTGCCTTTACATCTACATCAATAACCGCTATTTCTTCTTCGCTTAGGTATTTTTTCTTTAAGATGATGTCTTTTACCTGTGTAATTGGATCAATTTTGCGGTACTCCTCTACTTCTTCTTTTGTGCGGTAATGTTGCGCATCAGACATGGAGTGTCCACGATAGCGATAGGTTTTCATTTCAAGAAAAGTTGGTCCTTTTCCGTCTCTAGCATGTTGCATTGCTTTGTCTAACGCTTTTGCTACTGCTACTGGATCCATTCCGTCAACAGGGCCACAAGGCATTTCGTAGCCAAGACCAAGTTTCCATATTTCTTGATGTGATGCAGTTCTAGCTACTGAGGTCCCCATTGCGTACCCATTGTTTTCAACAATAAAGACAACGGGAAGTTCCCAAAGTGTTGCCAAGTTAAGGGTTTCATGTAAGGATCCTTGACGTACAGCACCGTCTCCCATAAAACACAATGTTACCGCACCTGTGTTGTGGTATTTGTCTCCAAAAGCCATTCCTGCACCCAGAGGAATTTGCCCTCCAACTATTCCATGCCCACCGTGAAAACGGTGTTCTTTTGAAAATATGTGCATTGAACCTCCAAGTCCATTTGAGGTTCCTGTTGCTTTTCCATATAATTCTGCCATGACACGTTTTGGATCTACCCCCATCCCAATTGGTTGAACGTGATTACGGTATGCAGTTATCATTCTATCTTTTCCTAATTCCATGGCGTGTAGTGCACCGGCCAATATGGCTTCTTGACCGTTATATAGGTGAAGGAATCCTCTAACTTTCTGCTGAATGTATACTGCTGCTAGCTTATCTTCAAACTTGCGCCAAAACAACATGTCTTTATACCAATCGATATACGTTTGCTTGGTAATTTTTTTCATTTTGTAAGGGGTTGAATATGGTTTCTATTTGTACGCAAAAGTACCACTTTTTGCTCAAATCATAAAACGAGTTAACCAATTGCTTCTAAAATGTTAGCTATTCAGACCACTACTCTGAAGCTTCATTCTCGGCTGCTTGAATTCCTCCTGTTAGATTAAAATTTAATGAAAAACGGAGGGTGTTTTCTAGTGGGTTTCTTATTCTGGAAGAAGAAAAGAGATAAGATATATCAATAGTAGCAAAATCAAGACTAAAGCCCGCTCCCAAAGTGATGAATCTACGAGATCCCTTTTGAAGACTTTCGTTAAAGTAACCGGTTCTTAACGCAAAGGAATCTTGAAATATGTATTCTGCGCCAACTGCCCATGTTATTTCTTTCAATTCTTCATTAAAACCTCCAGGGGCATCGTTAAAGGACTCGAAGATTCCTTTAAGAAAAGAAATATCAGGCTGTTGGTATCCCTGTAATTCACCACTATCACTAAACACTTCAACAGGTGATGGCACCAATAGTTTATTCATTTCGAAGTTAAAATTGATAGCATTGTTGGGGTCAAAGATTAACTCTAGTCCTGTTCCCAAACGGAGGTTGGTTGGAATGTAGTTTTTTTGTCCACCTTCGTCATACTTTAAGCGAGGACCAATGTTTGAAATATTTAAACCATGGCGCATTATAGCTCTGTTGGAACCTAAATTAAAGGTTTCACCTTGGTAAAAAGCAGCAATATCTACGCCTAAAGTACTGGCAGGTGTTGCGTCCATATCGCTTGAGACTTTTAGATCAGATCGTATAAAACGACCTGCAACAGCCAATGAAAATTTTTCGTTGAGTAACAGTCCGTAAGACAGATCTAAGGTCAATTCGTTGGGACGTTCAATTCCTTGTTGTACAATGGTATTTCCAATTAAATCATTGAATTGTATATCGCCCAGGCTAAAATACTTTAAGCTTGCTCCCCAAGCACTTCGCTCTGTGTTTTTTGAGAAGTAGGTTACATTGGCGAGAAATATATCGTCTACCAATTTACTTAGGTAGGGTGTGTAGCTAATTCCTACCCCCTGACTTTTTTCTGAAAAAACATATTTTGCAGGATTCCATTGTTGGGAATATACATCTGCTGAAGTTGCAACACCTAATTCTCCCATCCCTGCAGAGCGGGCATCAGGTGTGATTAGTAAAAAAGGAACTCCTGTGGTTATTACACGACTGTTGCTTTGTGCACTTATTTTTTGAACACACATGAACAATACACTAAGGAGTAAAATATAGTAACGCATCAAAATCTTCTACATAAATTCATACCATTTATAACGTTAAAAAACTCATTTTCTTGTACTACAATTAAATAAATTAAATCTCTTTGCTCCTACAATATTTATCACTCAAATACGTTAGATAATAAAATATGTATTCGTGCAATCGAGTTCAGCTAGCGCTATTATTCGTAAATTGCACAAAGATTTATGTTTTAGAATACTAACATTTGAACGTATGAACATGAAGGTTTTTTCGAAATATTCTCTTTTTGTTGCCCTTGGAGCAATGATCTTTGCTTCTTGCGGAAGAAATAATCAATCTCGAGCAACAGGTTGGAGTATAAACTCTAAAAAAGGAGGTTTTCAGTATAATGTTGACTTCGAAGATCAAGAAACAGGACCTGGTCTTGTTTTTATTGAAGGTGGAACATTTACAAAAGGACAAGTACAAGACGATGTGATGCACGATTGGAACAATTCGCCAACACGCCAGCACGTAATGTCTTTTTACATTGACGAAACTGAAGTCACCAACCTAATGTATCTTGAATATTTGGATTGGTTAAAATATGTTTTCCCACAAGACAACCCTCAATATAAGCAGATTTATTCAGGAGCACTTCCTGATACTTTGGTATGGAGAAATCAACTTGGATATGTTGAAGAACTTACTACAAATTACTTGCGTCACCCTGCCTATGCTGAATACCCTGTTGTTGGTGTAAACTGGATGCAGGCAGTGCAGTTTGCGGAATGGCGAACAGATCGAGTAAATGAGTTCATTTTAGAACGTGAACAATACCTAGAAAAAGACACCCGCTACAACCCAGATGTTGTAGATGCCAACAGTACATTTAGTACGAGTGCCTACTTGAAAGTTCCTAGTCAAACCTATGGTGGGAAGATTGATAGTATTGCCGGAAAGAAAGGAAAAGTAAAGAAAGATACTGCAGAAGTTAATGTGTATGCGGGTGTAGATAAAGGCATTCTATTACCTTCTTATCGCCTCCCCACTGAAACCGAATGGGAGTATGCGGCACTAGCCCTAGGTGGAGAGCGAGAATACAATGCTTATCGCGGAAAGAAAAAATATCCTTGGTCAGGAGAGTACACTCGATCTGACGAAAGAAGAACCGAAGGAGATCAATTGGCCAACTTTAAGCTTGGAAAAGGAGATTATGGCGGAATTGCAGGTTGGTCTGATGATGGTGCAGATATTACAATTCAGGTAAAAGCCTATCCACCAAATGATTTTGGAGTTTATGATATGGCAGGAAATGTTGCTGAGTGGGTGTCTGACGTGTACCGTCCAATTATAGATGACGAGGCGAATGACTTTAACTACTATCGTGGAAATGTATACATGAAAGAGGTTATTGGTGAAGATGGAAAAGCTCAAGTTATATCACCAGATCAACTTGTTTATGACACCTTACCAAACGGAAAAGTATTGCTAAAGCGTATTCCAGGGCAACTGCAATTGCAACCTATTGATGAGGAAGAAACCTTTTTACGCCAAAACTTTACACAAAGTGAAAACAGAAACTTCCGTGATGGAGACATTGCTTCTTCACGTAAATATACAGAGCAGGGATCAAAATCACCTGAAGAACTGGCAGAGGCATTCCCTGGTTCAACCGCAATGTATGATGCACCACAAACTCCAAAAGTCACGCTGGACGAAGAAGGAAATAAAATTCGTAAAAAAGATAAATCGAGTAAACGCACCAGTTTAATTACTGATGAAGTTCGTGTGTTCAAAGGAGGTTCTTGGAAAGACCGTGCATATTGGTTAGATCCTGCACAACGCAGATTCTTACCTCAATATTACGCTACAGATTATATTGGCTTCCGTTGTGCAATGACACGTTTAGGGTCTAAAAGCAAAAATAAAAAAACAGCTCGTCACAAACGAAGAGGTTAACCTCAACAATAATATTAGTTTTAAAAGGCATTTTCAGATGCCTTTTTTTGCATATGAATATTCCAGATCTATATCACTACTTTCTTAAAAGCACAGGGGTTTCTACAGACACTAGAACGCTTGAAAAGGGGAATCTGTTTTTTTGTCTTAAAGGGGAGAATTTCAACGGAAATCAATTTATTCAAAATGCACTTGATGGTGGAGCATCTTTTGTTGTTTATGACGATAAAAAATTTACACCCAAATCTTCAAATGCCATTTATGTTGAGAATAGCTTAGTAGCCTTACAGGCGTTGGCAAAGTATCACCGAAATCAATTTGATATTCCGGTACTAGGACTTACAGGTTCTAACGGAAAAACAACCACCAAAGAATTGATTAATGCAGTGCTTTCTCAAAATTTTGAGGTCATGGCAACTCATGGGAACTTAAATAATCATATTGGCGTTCCGTTGACGTTGCTTCGAATTAAATCTTCAACTCAAATTGCGATCATAGAAATGGGGGCAAATCATCGTGAAGAAATTGCATTTTTATCTGAGCTTGCTCGTCCAACATTAGGCTACATTACTAATTTCGGAAAGGCACACTTGGAGGGCTTTGGTGGAGAAGAAGGTGTGATTAAAGGGAAGAGTGAGCTGTATGCTTTTCTTAAACTAAATGATGGCAAGGCTTTGGTAAATGGAGATGATGAAAAACAACTTCTTCAAAGTAGGGAATTGAATCGTTTTGTATTTGGCAAAAATGCAACTGTAGACCTACAACTAACTATTAATACTAATGAAAATGGTTTTTGTGTGGTTCATGTAAATGAAGTAGAGATGCCGTCTAAACTTACCGGAGAATATAATTTTGGTAATCTTAATGCTGCTGTTGCTTTTGGTGTGTTCTTTGAGATTAGTCTAAATCAAATTAAAAAAGGTATTGTGAGCTACTCTCCTACCAATAATCGTTCACAATGGAAGTCAACTTTGAAAAACCGTTTGCTTTTAGATGCTTATAATGCCAACCCAACGAGTATGCTAGCGGCATTGAATGCTTTTGCAAAGGTAAAAGGGGAAAATAAAGTTGTGGTATTGGGAGATATGCTTGAGCTTGGTCCATACAGTGCTTCAGAACATCAATCTATTGTTGAACACGTGATGGATTTAGAACTAAGTGCTGTTTTCCTTGTAGGACCAGCCTTTTCAGCGACCCGCTACCCTTCAAATTTCATGGCTTTTAAAGCCACACATGAGATTAAAGCTTACTTGGAAAAACACGCTGTAGAAGGAGCCACTATTTTACTTAAAGGTTCAAGAGGAATTGCCCTAGAGCAACTCCTCGATCTCCTCTAATTTTCTAAGCTAAAGACTGTAGTAGGTTGGAAACCTGAGAGTTCTACCGCTTCAATTGTGTCTTTTAAATCAGGCCATTGTTTGGCATAGAAGGCATTTACTTTTTCTAAAGCAGCATTTACTTCATTTGTTGCGTGTTCAATGAGGACTTCTTCTGTAGATGTAATTCCATCAGGGCGAGAAGCTACATAACGCCGCGCACTACCAATACGTGTCATGACTGTACTTTCTGGATTTCTAACAATACCTTGTCTTTTATCTTCTTTTCCTAAAAACAAATCTATCAAAGAGGTAATTTCCTTTGACGCATCTTTGCATTGCTCTATTAAGGACTCGTGTTTTTCTTTATCGTTTTCTTTCAAGCGTTTCTGATAGTCCTCTAGGGTCAGTTTGGAAGAAGCCAACTGCTCTACTGCATTGGCCGATACTTGTATCATTTTTTCCAAGGTTTTTAAAGCAGTGTATTGATCTTTTAATCCGTCGCTACTGGTTTTAATTCTAGGATCAACTCGCACCGTTATAGTTACTGTGTTTTGATCTGTTTCTGATGCTAATACAGCGAGGTATTTTCCCGGTAAAACACCCACTCCAGAGGGTTCTCTCTTTGCTATGCGTGATTTTCTTCTTGGACGTTCAACTCCCTTCTCGTCCATATTCCAGTACCAGCGGTGTAGACCAGTCTCTTTTGGTGCTTTTCTTTTAAGGGTTCTAATTAATCGATCACCATCAAAGATTTTAAGGGTCAAACTATCTTTTGTCGCAGTTGAATTTTCAGAAGGAGCTTGGTAGAAATAGGTAAACATCGCACCATACATTCTGTTCTCCCCGTGATACATTGCGTCTGCCCCGAAGCGTGATCCTGTGGGTTGCTGATACGCCGCTAAATAAGCTTTTGGAGGAGTAAATAGCTGTGTCTTTTTATTGATTTCACCATTTTGTTTGGCCAATACTCTAAGCGGGCGAATATCATCTAATACCCACGCTGCGCGACCAAAAGTACCAATAACTAAATCGTGTTCTCTTGGATGGATTACCAAATCTTTGGTTGAGACTGTTGGAAATACTTTTGGGTCCATTTTCTGCCATGCATCTCCTGCATTTAGTGAAACGTATAAACCATCATCTGTTCCCAAAAACAAGAGGTTAGCGGTTTCTGGATCTTCTACTATTGAGAGTGCATAACTTTCAACGTCTTCCCCATCAACAATCCGTTTCCACGTTTTCCCATAGTTTGTTGTTCTATAGGCATAAGGGGTATAATTGAAACGGCGGTAATCGTTTGCTACTAAAAGTGCTTCGCCTTTGTTTTTGTTAGAGGCTTTAATTTGGGTAATCCAACTTCCTTGGGGTAGCCCTTTGAGGTTTTTTGTTACCTCGTTCCAGTTGTTTCCTCCGTCTTGTGTGAAGTGTACACGGCCATCGTCTGAGGCCACCCACAACATATTTTCTTCTAGTGAAGAGGGTTCAATGACTAAGAGAGTACAGTGGTTTTCTGCCCCTGTAGCGTCAAGGGTTAATCCCCCACTCTCACTTTGATTTTGTTTTTCAGGGTCATTTGTGGTTAGGTCTGGAGAGATTACTTTCCAGGTGAGGCCTTTGTCGGTACTTTTGTGCACAAACTGACTTCCAAAATAGACGGTATTATTGTCAAAAGGATCTTGCCCAATGGCCGCATTCCAGTTGAAACGCAAGCGCACCGCTGGATCTGGATGGGTAGGACGTACCGAGTAGTTATTTCCTGTTTTCCAGTCGTAACGCGATACATAGCCTTGCTGACTCATAGCATATCCGTAACGAGAGTCATCGCGATCTGGCACAACATCAAAACCGTCACCAAAAGCAATTTCTTGCCAATAGGAGTTTCGAATACCTTGAACACGCCAAGTGTATGCTGGACCTCGCCATGAACCATTGTCTTGCATACCGCCATAAACATTGTAGGGAATTTCGTTGTCCACACTAATATGATAGAATTGCGCTACTGGAATATTCCCAACAAAACGCCAAGACTTTCCTCCATCTCTGGTGATATTCAAACCGCCATCATTACCATCAATCATAAAATTCCCATCTTCAGGATGAATCCACCACGCATGATGATCGGGGTGAACACCGTTACTTACACCATAGGCAGGCATGAGTTGGGTGAAGTTTTTTCCACCATCTTCAGAAACATTAACGTATGTAAAAACGGAATACAGTCGATTTTCATTTTCAGGATCAACACGAATATCAGAATAGTAGAATGGTCGGTTACCAATGTCATTTTTATCGTTTACCTTTTCCCACTTCTCTCCTCCATCGGTAGATTTGTAAAGGGCATTTTTTTTCGCTTCAACCAAAGCGTAAATAATGTTCGGTTTGTTTTTAGCAATGGCTAAACCAATACGACCTAACTCCCCAGCTGGTAATCCGTCATCTTTTGTCTTTTCTTTCCACGTTTCTCCACCATCATAGCTAATGAAGAGTCCACTTCCTTCTCCACCTGATTTAAAGAACCACGGGTCGCGTTTGTGTTCCCACATAGCAGCGATAAGTTTATTTGGATTCTTTGGATCCATAACTAAATCTGCCGCTCCAGTTTTAGGGTTTTGATAAAGTATTTTTTTCCAACTTTTACCCCCATCTGTGGTCTTGTAGATACCGCGTTGTGGGTGTTCTCCCCAAGGAGACCCGATTGCCGCCACATAAACTGTATTGGGTGCTGTTGGATCGATGATTATACGATGTATATGACGTGTTTTCTCTAGTCCCATAGACGTCCATGTTTTTCCGCCATCTAAGGACTTGTATATTCCATAACCGCCATTTAGGCTATTGCGAGGGTTTCCCTCTCCAGTTCCTGCCCATATCACATCAGGATTTGATTGTTGAATGGCAATTGCTCCAATAGATGCTGTTAGCTGATCATCAAAGATTGGTACCCAATTAATTCCTCCGCTAGTAGATTTCCAAATACCACCCGAGGCGGTACCTGCATAAATTATATCGGGTTCAGACAGGACAACGTCTATGGTGGTTACTCGACCACTCATACCCCCCGGACCAATGTTTCGAGCAGGGGTGTTTTTAAGCCACGATGGGGAAAATTGTTCTTGTGCTGTGCCAACTGTTAAAGCGAATACAAAAAGGCATAAAAAGCGATACTTCATCTTCATTCAAATTTGCAGAAAGGTATCAAAAGTTTTTTAGCCAAAGTGTGCTAAAACAAAAAAAGCCTCCCGAAGCAGGAGGCCTTTTCAACAAACAAGACAATTAATTATGCCGTAATCACAATAATTTCTGCTAGTGCATAAATTTTTTGTGTTTTGCGTGCATATTCTTTTGGGTTGTACCCTTCATCATCGACATAGTCTAGACGTGCACCACGAAGAACTAATAAGCGTACCATTTCAGGTTTATCATGATCAATTGCGTGGATTAGGAGGGGTTTCCCGTTTACTTTTTCATTCGGACTTAGCAATCGTTGATCGAAAGCTGTGTTGATTAAGGTAAAATCTTCTTTTGCAATAGCTGCAACAACTGCCTCTGCAGTAATTTCATTTGTTTTTGCAGAAGGTGAACTCAAAACAAGGGCATTAAAAACAAATAAAAGGATGGCATTTTTCATAGAGAGTAGTTTTAACTTGGTTCGTTTTACACTGCAAAAATACTCGGACAATTTGCTTTATTTAACCTCTCTAAAGGGACTATTTTTTCGATTTACCAAACTGTTATTTCTAAATCGTTTTCATTGGTAAAATGCCGACTAAAACGTTTGGGATTTGACAAGGTGCCATATAAAATATCTCTCTTAATAATTAGGTAACATTATGCTGACGATAGTGTTAAAATCTAGATGATAAATCAGGACGAAAAACACAACTTTAACAGTATAATTAAGAATAAAAAGGGATGTTTTAAATGATTTAAAGGAGAATGAATTTGGCTTTTTATCAGGATTTTAAACGCATTGTGCTACATTTGCTTAAGCTCATGGGAGCTATATGACTGAAACTAGATTTTATGCTATATCGGGTTTTTATAATAGGACTACTATTTTCTTTGTCTTTTTCTACGCTTCATGCTCAAAGCAATAACGAAGTTTTATTCGAAAATTTTATTGAGCAGCATGAAGGTTTAGATAATGCTGCTGGAGAGCTTGTCCCTATTAATATTGACGAAATTGAGCGTAAAATTCGCTTTTATATTGAAGAAAAGTTCCCTAAAATAGTTGAGAACACAGACAACATACTATGGGATGCTTATACCACCTTTACTAGTCATGCCAATAAAATGCATAAACATCGTTTCATTGCACAGGTAAAAGTGAGAAATGAATTGGAATTAAAATTCATAGAGATTGAATATAATCCATTTTCTAATGAGGTTGAAGCCTATGTTTATTGGTCTCCTGAGGATATAGAGTTTAAATTTGAAGAAAAGTTCCTCAAACTTGAAGCCTCGAAGGCAGATTTGGTAGAATTGAAAGTTGCGAATCAAAATGAGAAACCGAATCTATCCCGTTTTACCTCCACGCATCAAGGTTTTATTGACTTGCGTGAAGAAAAAAATAGAGGGCAAAATAATTCTGTTCCGCTAGAGGTAAACAACATCAATCAATTGATCGTGAATTATGTTGATGCCAATTTTGACTTGGTTGAATATACACGAAATGTAACTTGGAATAGTTATTCCACATTTATTAGCCCCTACAGTAGTCACCATTATCACACCTTTTTGGCGCATGTGAAGGTGAAAGACATTCGGCAAACTAAGTACTTAGAAGTTATTTATAATCCTGAGAGCAATTCTATAGAGACCAATCAGTCATGGGATCGGGAAAAACAGAAATTCACTGGACTGAATTTGAAGGGATATTCACTAGAGATGTCTCAGTTCTAAGCGCACTATTCTTTACTTTCTAACTTACTATTAATGGCATCGAGCAAGGTAATCATTTGATCATACTTTAGTTGTTCTTCATGATGTTGTTGCACGTGTTTTTCTCTCACCGCTAGGTTAGGATCATTCGCTCTGATAAGTTCAGAGAATATCCCAATTAATGCTATACTGCCAAAAAATAAGCACCCTGCAATAAATATGGTGGTGTTTACAGCGATAGTAGCCAAGGGGTCTTTCAGGTAATTTTTAAATATCATACTTCAATATAATACTTTAAAAAGCACACAAAAGTGAAAGAACGGTTAAAGTATTAGGTTAGTTATTTTGGTAATTGCGCTTGGTAAGACAACAATTGTGTTTTATAATCTTTTAACCGCATGTAAGAATGAGTATCCACCAAAATAATCACGACCATCATTGCGATTATTGAGACACTAATTGCTTTGTAGAGTGACTGATCTAAAAATATGAAGAATAAGGTGCAAAGAACTATTATTCCCGGAATTACTTTAAAAACGATAAGCTCAAATTCTTCTATTGTTTTTTGTACTCGTTCAATTTCTACAGTAATAAATTCGTTTGCATTGGCATCAAATGCACTTCCAAAACTATTTAAGCGACTGTAATTAGAATAGTTTAGACCAACTCCTATTATCATTAACAGGGAACCACAGACCAATAAAGGATAGATAAATGCTTTCGCCAATTCTTGCTTACCGAGTTGCCAAAATCCAAAAGATGCGCAAATAAATAGTAACCCAAAAAGAATAAAAAAACGTGCTGAAAAGATTTCATCTTTTGCCCACTCAAGTGAAATTTTTAAAATGTCCATTTACTTGTAATCATGAGGTGATTAGATCACGAAGAAACAACAAGAAAATAAAATCTGAATGGTTTTTTTTAGGAATTTTTCACCGCCTCAAATCCTGTTAACACTTAATATAAAATCTAAACCTAAAGTAATGGTAAGAAAATATAAAAAAGCGGAAGCGAAATTTTAAAGTTTTTTGATGGTTGTAGGAATGACAAAAAACACCAATCTATTATGGATTTAAGGTTAGCTTTTATCATTTATCAAAATCGACTTTACTTTTCCTTTTCATAGTTCTCCCGCTTTCAGTAAAATCATAATTTCGTTTTTCTAAGCAACAAATAGTATGCCAAGAAAATGCTTTCCAATGGTTTAAAAATGAAAAAACAAACTAAAAAAGCATCACTTGTTAAGAGTGATGCTTTAAACCATAAACCAATTCAATGATAGTAGAATTGTTAATGCAAAAATAAAATTTATAATGCGGAAAAAAATTAACATAGGTTAACTAAAAAAACCGCCAATTAATGACGGTTTAATTCAATTTAGAACAATATATAACATCAACCTAAATTTGGTTTATGGTTATTTAAATTTATGAACATCTATTGATGACAATGTTAACTTAATATGAATATGTATAAATGCAGTAAAAGTGCAGTAGTATGAAAACCCCAATTGATAAGT
>WTJU01000041.1 GCA_011526285.1 Candidatus Arcticimaribacter sp. | reverse complement strand
CTAAATCATAAACTGAGTTAATTCTCCAGTGAATAAAGTAATTGTTGTAAGCGGTATTTGTTTCGGTATATTGGAAAACTGCTTGAATAGTATTTGTCCCTAATAAAGAGATGCTCGTGGCGTTACTGTAGGGGGAAATAGGACCACTATTCCCATCGTATAGAGCAAATTCTATACTGTTTGCCGCAAATGCGCTACTCGCTTGTTCAGATACATCAAAAGTAAGTGTAACCGTATCGTTTGGAATAACAAAGACATTTGTCGCATTTGAGGTCTGAATCTGGTAATTTGAAAAAGTTGGGCGAATTCCGTCAATAACAATTGGGGCGGGATAAGGTGGCCCAGGTAAAATATTACTGTTTATCCCTTCTACTCTTGGGGTAAATGGAAGTGTTGTATCTGTTAAGAGATTATTTGAAGCATCGTATATCTGTGCCCCATTTAAATTAAAGGAATTTAAGTTAAGATAATTTAACGCGTTAGAGCAATCACCTTCTTCAACAATATAATCAAATTCTAGAATGGCGGGAGATAATCCTGGGTCCATTTCTCTAACTCTTGAAAAATCAATAATTCTATTAGAACCTCCACAGCTTGATGTATCTAATTCAAGTGTTGGAGTCCCAGTAATTAATCCTACTGCATCTGGACCATATTCTAATTGAAGCTTGATTAAATCTCCAATTTTGAAAGTCCCACTAGTATATGTGTTTGTTGAAACTCTTGATTCTACCTTAGATATTTCTTCCGCTGTTCCATCTATACGAATAGTTGTATTGTAGTTTAAGGAACTGGGATTACTATCTCCCCACAAGCTAGGTGTTTGCCCGGGTACATTAGCTAGAGCAACACGAGCGGGGTTCCCAGCAACGTCTAATAATGAACCTGTGTAAAGATTTAATGCATCACTGACCTGCATGGTAACCTCTGAAGAAAGAATTACGTTATCTCCATTTTGTACTGTATATTCAAAGGTCAAACTTTGTGTTCCAGAACCCGAGGTATAAACAATGTTAGAGTATGTAGGAGGGGAATTATTTGTTTCTATTTCAAAAGTTGGGGATTGAGTGCCTAGTGTCAAATAAACTATTTCATCATATTCTAGAATTACATCAAACGTTTGACCAAGCCCATAGGTTGTAGTAGCGGTAACAGAAGAAGTTGCTTTGTTTATGTTTGGAGCAATAGTGTCAATCGTAACAGAAAGTGTTTCTGACCCAGAAGCATATGGATTTCCAAATTTATCTGTTCCAGAAACAGTAACACTTACTGCTCCTTCTGGACCAGTATAAGTGGACATATCGATAAAGTAACTCCAAACAGTATCGCCACTTACATGAGTTAATGTTTGATATCCTTGACCGTTGATATCTACTGTAGGTGTTACAGTCATGGGTTCAGAAAAAGTAGCAGTATAGGTCACTACATCGGTCGCATTTAAATAAGGATCTAGTTGACTTAATGCGTGGGTTACTGTGGGTGGTGTGGTTTCTGTTGTAAGGGTTAAACTAACATTAGAGGAGACCGGGCGATTCTGTGTGGTATCAGTGGCCTTAACCGTGACAATATAGTCTCCTGCAGATAAACTAGAAGGAGTGTTGAAAACATAAGTCCATAAAGTAGCAGAACTTCCTTGTGTCATTGCAGTATCGACTATGGCTGTTCCAGAAACGGTTAGTAATGGAGAAGCAGTCATATCCAAACTAAAACTGGCCGTAATAGTAATGACTTCTTCATAGTCGATTTCCAAATCCCCGTCAGTATACATATATAAAATAGAAGCCGAAGAGCAAGTACCCCATACAGGATGGTTCGCCGCTGTCAAAGCACTACTTGAACTGAAATCTGTAGGGGTAGAAGTGATAGTAGTAACACACCACTGTGATAAATCTTGATTAAAAACTGTTGCTGATGAAAACATATTATCCATATTCCCAGCAGTAACACTTGACACATCCCAATCCCCAATGTCTTGGTTGAATGCAGAAGCAGAATCAAACATGTAAGAAAAAATAGTCACACGACTAACATCCCAATTTTTGATACTATCACTTCCGCCATTGTTAAAGGCTGTTGCTCCTTCAAACATTGAATAACACTCATCTAAACTCGAGGTATCCCAAACACCAATATTTTGATTGAATACTGTGGCTCCAGCAAAAGTTTGTTCAAAGCTTGTAACATTACTTGTATCCCAAGAACCAATATCTTGATTAAAAGAACTGGCACCTGCAAAGGTGTAACCCAGATTGGTTACGTTTGAAGTATCCCAAGAGTTAATTGTATTTGTTCCTCCGTTCGTGTAAGAATTAGCAGCATTAAACATTTCTTCAAGCGTTGTGGCACTAGAGACGTCCCATCCCCCTAAGTCTTGATCAAAATTCGAAGCAAACTTAAAAACGCTTTTAAAATTAGTCACATTACTTACATCCCATTCGCCAATATCTTGATTGAAATTTAAAGCTCCATTAAACATGGACTCCATGTTGATCACACTGCTTAAATCCCAATTCGAAATATCTTGATTAAATGCAAACGTTACACCTGGGCTTTTAAACATTTCAAAAGTGGTGGTTACATTAGATGTGTCCCAGGAACTAATATCTTGATTGAAGGTGAGATTGTCTTCAAACAATTCACTCATGTTGTAAACCCTAGATGTACAAACACATGTCATATCATCCCCGTTGTTTTCCCTAGTTCTTAAAGCTGTTTCATCTACAACGATATACGACTTACCATTTACGATGGCCGTTTCTGAAACATTGGCAGTTGGACATTTGATAGTAACTCCATTAGTGTCTAGCCATATTTTTCGCTCCACCTCTATGGTCAGGCTTGTTGTATCTGAATAAGCATAGCCAAAGGTATCTGTTCCAGCAACTGTAACAGTATAGGTCCCAGTGGCAACCCCACTGGTATCCCACTGGTAGTACCAAGTAGTTGAAGAGGTCTGTAAACTCATCGCTGTATTGGTAACAACACCAGCAATAGAGAGAGTAGGCGAGGCCTGCATATCCCTAGAAAAAGCAGCTGTGATGGAAACTTGCTGTGTTAAATTAACGATATTATCACCGTCTGAACTGCTTAAATTTACTGTCGTTGGAGGGTAATGTTTTATAGAGCTTGATGCTGATGTAGTATTGACATTTCCTCGATTATCTTCAAAGGTATTTGAGACTATACTTACTCCTACAACTACATTTGAAGAAGTTGGTGAAACAGTCAAAGTATAACTACTTCCACTGCCCGTAAGACTTTGGGAAACACAGCCTGTGTAAGAAAAATCTGCTAGAGCTAATCCTGAAATATTTTCACTAGAGGTTATGTTGAATACGATTGGTGAAGTGCCTGTAGGTGAACTTTGTGCACTAGCGATTGTTATGGTCGGTGGAGTTAAATCATAATTAAATGACTTGGGAAAAGGATAACCTCCATTTTGACCACTAACAATATTAAACGAATTCGAATAATTAATCCCCCACGAAGTGTAAGTAGCAGCATCTTTAATCTGAGAAGTAGTTCTTCCTGTTCCGTGTATAGAAGATAATGTCTCTATATCGCTATCATAATAATTTAAAGAACTACTCCAGGGATAAGCAGAATAATCATCTCCTAATATAGGGTCATCATCCACTGTAGTTCCTTGAATGTCTGATACCACAATATTATATCTCCCTTCATAATCAAAATCACTACTTGCTTCTCCCGCAAGTCCTCCTACTTTTGAAACCGAAGCATTTACTGTTCCTATGACTACATTGTACTGAACATTAAATGAACTTACATTCCCTAATAGTTCTCCAATTAAACCTCCAACTTTAGTCGTCCCATTAACATCAGACTTCATCAGACAATTTGATAAATTTCGGCCAGACGCTGCACTTAGTTCTCCTACAATTCCACCTACAAAACTTGTCCCCGTTATTGTCCCATTGAGAGCATTTAGTGATCCTAAGTTTTGACAAGCGCTAGCATAACCCACAACACCACCTACTGTCGAGCTATTTGATGTTACATCTCCATAATAGGTTAAAAAATTAAGGGTAGATTTGTATGCGTATCCAACCACTCCTCCTGTTCTCCAACCCCCAGAGGTGTTTATATCCCCTTCAACTATAATATTTTTAATAACAGAAGCTTCATTATCATACCCGACGAGTCCTCCCACAATTATAGATGAGCTTCCGCCTGAGGGTTTGGTTAAATCATAGTCAATATTTGATAATTCAAGAGAATAAATTTGGGCTCCATTTGTTATTCCAAATAATCCTAAATATCTACTTTGTCTATTAATGGTAAGTGAACTAATAATATGATCACCTCCGTCATAAGTTCCAGTAAATTTTTTCGAAGTATCGTCATTCCCTCCTATAGGTAACCAACCATCATTCGTACCATTAGCATTTTCGTCATTGGGGTCATTATATGGATTCCCATCACTATCATCATCACTATCATCCCAAAATTGGGTTTGACTTGCATCAATGTCTGCTGTTTGTGAAAAAACATTGGTTGCTGGATTTAGGTTTTGAGTTACCCATAATAATTCTGCTAAGGTACTAACTTGATAAACCCCTCCTGAAAGAGATGGCGTGGAAGCTCTTGTACCGTATGTTTGAGCCAAAGACCATTGTCCGAGGCTTAGTAAAAAAAAGAATAATAAAATGTGTCTAGTTTTCATCACCATAACCTAAATTTTCAGTCTCTTCTGAAGGAGTATTATCGAGTAAAAAACGGAGGGAGAATTCATGGGTGCCTCCTTGAATA
>WTJU01000045.1:16700-18483 GCA_011526285.1 Candidatus Arcticimaribacter sp. | reverse complement strand
ATTTTCAATGGCACGAAGTCGTGCATAGCTTAGCAGCTGCTGATGCCCCTGCGTATTTCCCCACCAAGCATCGTTGGTGATTATGCTTAGAAATTGTGCACCATTGCGAACGTATTCGGTGACATAGGCACCATAAATAGATTCATAGCAAACGATTGGTGCTGTAGTCATTCCGTTTTTATGTTTAAAAACAGCTCTATTTTTTTGAATACCCCTAGTCGCGATTGTTCCTCCAAAATCCAATAAAAATTCCCCAATAAGTGGTTCTAAATAGGCCTTATAAGGCATATATTCTACCCCCACAACTAATTTTGATTTATGGTATAGCTGATCTTTTTGTTGATTTTGAAATTGAAAAACAGAATTGTAGACATCTATCCAGCCAGAACGAATTTTGTTGGCTGTCGCAGTTGGTGCTTTTTCAGTAGGTGGATAGACTTTATATGATTGCGCGCCTGTAACGATGGCTAAATTTGGATATAGATTTTTGTATTCATTTAGAGGCTTAAACACTTCTTCCTTACTGTAATTCCTGAGGTTGAATCCGTATCCTTCGTCCAAATAACTTTCTGGTGTTAAAAGGTAGTTGGTAGTTGGTTGAATTTTGTCAGCAACTAAATTCTGTGTTAATGCCAGTAATTCAAGATTATTGAGACTATATTTTTCTTGATAGGGATCAAGATTGGGTTGAACCACAATTACTTCTGCATTACCACTAGCGGTTAGTTCTTTTTGATACAATAACAATGAAATAGCAATTGGTAGAGCAATCCAGATTAAGCGGGGAGCGAACCCTGTAAGCACAGCAGACAAATTTTCCCCACTTTGGTAGCGTTTAAAATATCTAAGACCAATGAGGTTGACAATTAAAACCCATAGTGTACCTCCAAATGCACCGGTATATTCATACCACTGTATCCAGAGAATATCTTCAGAAAAAACGTTACCCAAATTTAGCCAAGGCCATGAAAAATCCCAGTAGAGGTGAAATTTTTCAAAAGCCATCCATAAAACAATCAAAAAAAGGAGACTTGTTTTTTGGGGTAATCTTGTGCGTGACCAACGGTACAGCGTAAAAATAATGGCGTAAAAACTGCTATTGCACAAAATGGCAAAGGCAGCACCAAAGGCTGTTGAATTATAAATCCACCATGTGCTAATGAGATTCCAAATCAAAATACCGAGGTAGGTTGTTCCAAAAACACGAAGACCTTTTTTCTTTTTGTCATCAGAATTTATTTCCTCAACAATAAATAAAAATGGAATTAGCGCAAAGAAAACTAGTAAAGAGAATCCATAGGTAGGCCATGCCAGACCTAACATTACACCTCCACTAACCGATAAAAGCAACCTTTTCTTCACCAAACGCTGGTTTAAAATTATTCAACAAAGTAAGGAAAAAAGTAAGTGGATTACTTTGTTTTTCAGCGGATAAAAATTGTATTTTGGCATAAACCAATTGTATGCTTAAAAAATCCATTCCACATCTATTTACCTCCCTTAATTTGCTCTGCGGATGCTTGGCTACTTACTTTGCCTTTTCACATCAGTTTAACGCTGCTTTATTATTGGTTTTAGCGGGTGTGTTCTTTGATTTTTTTGATGGTTTTTTTGCGAGAATTCTCAAAGTAGAAAGTGATTTAGGGGTGCAGCTAGATTCAATGGCAGATTTGATTACCAGTGGTATTGTCCCGGGGGTCTTAATGTATCAATTATTTGTGCTTTCTGGCGTGAAACAATTGGACTACACCTTTAGTGTAATGTCAAATTTTTCAATGACATT
>WTJU01000045.1:12697-16600 GCA_011526285.1 Candidatus Arcticimaribacter sp. | reverse complement strand
ATGAACATTCACTGGAAAATGTTTTCTTTAAAATTCTCGGGCGGGATGAACGACTTACTTTTTCCAAGTTTATTACTCATGGGAGCAACCGCTCTATTTCTTTACTATGGAATAGCAGTAATTTCAGGAATTATCGTGCTTTATATCCTGCTGAGTTCAATTAAGTTTGTTCTTAAAATTTAATCTTCTTTTTGCGCAACTCGAAGTTTTGCCCCAAGTACACTTTTCTAACCATTTCATCTTGGGCGAGATCTTCTGGTGACCCTGCTTTTAAGATGTTCCCTTCAAACATCAAATAGGTTTTGTCTGTAATGGCAAGTGTTTCTTGAACATTGTGATCGGTAATTAGAATACCAATATTCTTGTTTTTAAGATGGGCCACAATGCGCTGAATATCTTCAACCGCTACGGGGTCAACACCAGCAAAGGGTTCATCAAGTAAAACAAACTTCGGATCTGTTGCCAGCGCACGTGCAATCTCAGTTCGTCTTCTTTCCCCTCCAGAGAGCAAGTCACCTCTGTTTTTTCGAATGTGATTAAGACCAAACTCCTCGATAAGTGCTTCCATTTTCATGTTTTGCTCTGCCTTTGAAAGTTTGGTGAGTTGCAGTACACTTAGAATATTGTCTTCTACACTTAGTTTTCTAAATACAGAAGCTTCTTGTGCTAAGTAACCAATTCCATTTTGCGCACGTTCATACATGGGGTAGGTAGTGATATCAGTATCATCTAAGAAAATCTGACCTCCGTTGGGTTTAATCAGTCCAACAATCATATAAAACGAAGTGGTTTTCCCTGCACCGTTTGGGCCGAGTAGCCCTACAATTTCTCCTTGATTTACTTCAAGCGAAATCCCGTTAACCACTTTGCGGCCACGGTAAGACTTTTCAATTGATAATGCGCGTAGTTGCATTTATTTATTCTTTTCTTCTAATGCTTCCCAATATTCAAAAGCGCGTCTGAGATGAGGAATAACAATAGTTCCTCCCACTAAAGTAGCAATTTCTAGACTTTCTAAAACCGCTGCTTTAGACACCTTGTTTTTATGGCACTCTTCTAAGTGATACCGAATACAATCGTCACAACGCAAAACAGCTGAGGCTACTAGTCCCATTAGTTCCTTTGTTGGGCGATCTAGCGCTCCTTCTTGATAGGTGTTTGCATCAAGATTAAAAATTCGTTTGATGATTTTTGAGTTTTCACCCAATAGTTTCTCGTTCATTTTTGAACGATAAGCATTAAATTCTTCAACTAGTTTGGACATCTTTCTTCAATTGCCTTTTGTACACGATTTTAGAGATCAAAATACTCACTTCATAGAGAATGAGTATGGGGATTGTCACAATAATTTGACTTGCAATATCTGGAGGGGTAATGATGGCTGAAATACTTAGGACAATAACAATGGCAAACTTTCGGTTATTGCGTAAGAAATCTGGTGTAACCAAACCTATTTTAGTAAAAAAGTACATCAAAATGGGCAGTTCAAAAATGAAACCAGAAGATAAAACGGAGGCGCGTAATAGGCTGATGTAGCTATCCAAGTCAAAATCATTAAATACTTCCTGACTTACAGTATAACTTCCCAAGAAATTTATTGATAGAGGAGTTACAATGTAGTAGCCAAATAAAACCCCAAGGAAAAATAGAAAGGAAGCGATAAATATAAACCCACGCGCATTGCGTTTTTCATGGGAGAGTAATCCCGGGCTAATAAACCTCCAGAACTCATATAATATATAGGGAAAAGCTAGAATAAACCCAGCGGTAATTGATGTCCATAAGTGGGCTGAAAATTGTCCAGAAACTGCACGACTCTGAATTCTAAAAGGTAATTCTTGTAAACAAAAAGTAGTGCCTTGCCCCATCTTTTTGGAGAGCTCACAAAAGAGTTCATACGTAAAAAAGTCTGACTTTTTTGGCCCAAAAATTAGGGTGTCGAAAATGAAATCTTTAGCAATAAATGCAATTGCCCCAACAATTACCACTGCTAGGGAAGAGCGAATAAGGTGCCAGCGTAATTCTTCCAAATGTTCTAAAAAAGACATTTCTTTTTCAGTGCTCATCCGTATTTTTATTTAAGATTCAAGTCCTTTTCTTTGTTTTCTAAATGGTTATCAAGACAACCAAATCTATTCTTTTCTTCACTTAGGTTGATCGTCACTTTATTTGATAATTTATTATAGTACAACAATTCAAATATGTTTAGTGGAAAATCCTATTCTAAGTATTATATTTAGGTGTACAAATGTAAAGTATTTGATTTAAAGGACTCATGTCTTCAACGCGATTAACAGAAGAATTAAAAAAACACTTCGGCTTTTCCTCTTTTAAAGGTTTACAAGAAGATGTGATTACTCATATACTTGAGCGAAAAAATGCCTTCGTGATTATGCCAACTGGCGGAGGTAAATCAATGTGTTATCAACTTCCTGCGCTCATGAGCGAGGGAACAGCTATTGTGGTATCTCCACTCATTGCTTTGATGAAAAACCAAGTGGATGTCATTCGCGGGATATCACAAGACGACGGGGTTGCACATGTGCTAAATTCTTCCCTTACAAAAACTGCTGTAGAGCAAGTTAAGCGAGACATTAAAACAGGAGTTACCAAACTACTTTTTGTGGCACCAGAGTCTTTGGCCAAAGAAGACAATCTCGCATTTTTAAAACAAACTAAATTGTCTTTTTTAGCGGTTGATGAGGCCCACTGCATATCAGAATGGGGCCATGATTTCAGACCAGATTATCGCAACCTGCGCTTTATGCTCAAGCAAATAGATCAAGATTTACCTGTGATCGCTTTAACCGCAACTGCAACACCCAAGGTACAGGAAGACATTTTAAAGAACTTACAGATTACAGATGCGAAAGTCTTTAAAGCATCCTTTAACCGTCCCAATTTGTACTATGAAGTTCGTCCTAAAACCGATCAGGTTGAAATTGATATCATAAAGTTTATTCGCGAACGAAAAGGCAAGTCTGGAATTATATATTGCCTCTCGCGCAAAAAAGTAGAAGAATTAGCACAAACCCTTCAAGTAAACGACATCAATGCCATTCCCTATCATGCTGGCTTAGATGCCAAAACACGTGCCAACAACCAAGATGCTTTCTTGAAAGAAGCGTGTGATGTTGTGGTCGCTACCATTGCTTTTGGAATGGGGATTGATAAGCCCGATGTTCGTTTTGTAATTCATCACGATATTCCAAAAAGTATTGAAAGCTACTACCAAGAAACAGGACGTGCCGGACGCGACGGGGGAGAGGGGCATTGTTTAGCGTTTTATGCTTACAAAGACATTGAGAAGCTAGAGAAGTTCATGTCGGGGAAACCCGTTGCTGAATATGAAATTGGGATGGCCTTACTCCAAGAAATGGTGGCCTATGCTGAAACCTCAATTTCAAGACGAAAGTTTATACTTCACTACTTTGGTGAATTTTATGATGAAGCCTTGGATACACAGAAAATGGACGACAATGTTCGTTTTCCAAAATCTAAATCAGAAGCCAAGGAAGAACTTTCCTTACTGCTTAAAGCCATAGGCGGAACCCGCGAAAAGTTTAAAGCAAAAGAAGTAGTAAAAACACTTCGTGGAGAGCAAAATGCTATCATGATTAGCCACCATACTGCTGATCTTCCGGTTTATGGGCAAGGGAAACACAAAAAAGAAGCCTATTGGATGGCCCTTATTCGCCAAGCTAACGTAGCGGGCTATCTAAAGAAAGACATTGAAACCTATGGCGTAATTAAAATTACACCCCAAGGAGAAGAATTTCTTCAACACCCGCAGTCTTTTATGATGACAGAAGATCATTCCTATACCGATCGACCAAAACCAGTCATGGCTGCTCCAAAAGATGTCGTAAATGACACTGCACTAAAGAGCCTATTAATAAAACT
>WTJU01000045.1:0-12597 GCA_011526285.1 Candidatus Arcticimaribacter sp. | reverse complement strand
AAAAGTACTGGTGCTAACTCTGGACTAAAACTGTATATGATTCAAAGCGTGGATCGCAAATTACCCTTAGATGATATCGCCTCTGCCAAAGGAATGAACATGAATGAATTTATTCATGAAATGGAGACCATTGTGTTTGCAGGAACAAAACTCAACATCAACTACTGGATAGACGAAATCTTAGATGAAGATCAGCAAGAAGAACTTCACGAGTATTTTATGGAAGCAGAGAGCGATGAAATAGCAGAAGCTATTGAAGAATTTGATGGTGAATACGAAGAAGAAGAAATTCGTTTATATCGAATTAAATTCACCAACGAGGTGGCCAACTAAATCCACTCGATTCCCCTATCTTTGCGATCTAAAATTAAAAAAATGCAAGACGGACTTTACGCCAAATTCACTACCTCGAAAGGAGAAATTATTGTTGCGCTAACCCCTGATAAAACGCCTGGAACCGTTGGGAATTTTGTTGGTTTAGCCGAAGGAACACAAGAGAATAAAGAAAAAGCAGCGGGGGAACCCTATTACAACGGATTAAAATTTCACCGTGTTATCCCTGACTTTATGATTCAAGGCGGATGCCCACAAGGTTCAGGTATGGGCGGTCCTGGTTATCAGTTTGAAGATGAGTTTCACCCAGAATTACGTCATGATGCTCCCGGTATTCTATCCATGGCCAATGCTGGTCCTGGTACCAACGGGAGTCAATTTTTTATTACCCATGGTCCAACACCTTGGCTAGACAATAAACACACTGTATTTGGAAAAGTTACAGAAGGTCAAGCAGTTGTAGATGCAATTGCACAAGGCGATACCATTGAATCATTAGAAATTATACGTGTTGGTGCTGCAGCAGAAGCGTTTGATGCACAAGAAGCATTCACACAATTTGAAGCAGATAAAATAAAACGCTTAGAAGAACAAAAAGCAGCTCAGGCTGCTGCCTTAGCAGAAATAACAAAAGGCTATACACAAACAGAAAGCGGATTGTTTTACAAACTTGAAAAAGAAGGAGAGGGCGAGCAACCACAGAAGGGGAATACAGTTAAGGTGCACTACAAAGGAGAATTGTTAGACGGTACTGTGTTCGATTCTTCATTTAAACGCAATCAGCCCATCGAATTTAGTTTAGGCGTTGGACAAGTTATCCCAGGGTGGGACGAAGGTATTGCCCTTTTAACCAAAGGAGCAAAAGCAACTTTAGTCATTCCATCTGATTTGGCCTACGGCGCAGCAGGCGCAGGGGGAGTAATCCCGCCAAATGCTACCTTGAAATTTGAAGTTGAATTAGTCGATTTTAAATAGAAAAGCCAGCAGGTTCATTTCCTGCTTTCCACTTAATATTACACCCCATGCTAGGAATTTGATTTTCAGCTATGGGGTTATTTTTTACCAATAAATTAATGGCGTGCTGTAAATCCTCCCCTGTAATTGCTATCGAATTTCCGGGTCTAGACCCGTCAAAACGTCCGCGATAAACCAGCGTATTTTCATTGTCTAATAAATAAAAATCAGGGGTACACGCAGCATCGTAGGCTTTGGCAATTGTCTGTTCTTCATCATACAAATAAGGAAAAGAAAAGTCTTTTTCTATCGCTAGTGCTTTCATTTTTTCAGGTCGGTCTTCAGGATAGTTTTCAATATCATTACTGGAAATAGCAATAGTATTTATGCCTATTGCCAGATTTCTTTCAGCCAAAGCAACCAAGGCATCGATTAGATGCACTACATAAGGGCAATGATTACACATAAAAACAATTAATGTTCCTTGTTCTCCCTTCAGTTCATTGAGTGATTTTTCTGTGTTGCTCACTACATCAACTAGCTTGAAGTCTGGAGCAAAAGTTCCCAAGGGAAGCATATTGGATTCAGTCAGTGCCATAGAATTTTTTTATATGGTAAAAATATGTAATTTGAGAAAGATATACTTTTTGAATTATGAAAACCATGCAAGATTGGCTTGATGCTTATGCTGTAAGCCACCAAAACAAAACAAACAAAGCCATCCATTTTATTTGTGTTCCTCTCATTGTATTTTCAGTGGTAGGATTATTTATGTCAATCCCAAACGGGGTATTAAAACAACTCAGCGGAATAGCATCAGACACCATTGCCAATTGGGCGGTAGTGACGTTGATTCCAATTATGTTTTTCTATCTACGTTTATCTGTTAAAATGGGCGTATTGATTTTGGCTTTTTTGAGTTTATGTATTTATGGAAATGCTCAAATAGCCGGTTTTTATCCGTTGTGGCAAACCTCCCTTGCCATTTTTGTTGTGGCTTGGATAGGACAATTCTACGGCCATAAATTAGAAGGGCAAAAACCTTCCTTTTTTGATGATTTAAAATTCTTACTCATCGGTCCAGCTTGGATTTTAGATGATATCTTCTTTAAAAAATAAAGCGATTGATAGGGTTCGATAATTTTGAGAAAGTTGACTTCCGCGTAGGAACCGTTATACAAGTTGACGAGTTTCCGCAAGCGAATAAACCTGCTTTTCAATTGACCATAGATTTTGGTCCTTTGGGAACTTTAAAGTCATCAGCTCAAATAACAACTCGTTATCATTCTGAAGAATTAATTGGTCGTCAAGTGATTGCCGTGGTTAATTTTCCAGTAAAAAGAATCGCTAACTTTAATAGTCAATGCCTTGTGTTAGGTGCAACACAAGGCAATGATGTTTTTCTTCTTTCCCCTGATACCACTGTTGAAAACGGTCAGCTGGTGCGTTAATTACATAAAATCTGCATAGAAAAGCATGTTGGCATAAAGCTGCTGTGTGCCTAACCAAAATGCCCTGAAGTTTGTATTGTCGGTCATCAACAATATTTTTCCTCGACCAGAACGCTTTACTTTAAACGGAACAGATCCTTTCAATAAGGCCAATTGTTCTTCAGAAATATATCCAGAAAGTACTGGGTCATTAGTGTAGCGAATGGGGTTGTTGTAGCTGTTTTTGTCAGGCTCCATAAAAATGCGCGAATTTCTGAATAAGGCCAATTCAGAATCTTCAATCCCAAAATTAATCGGGTGTGAACGATCAATAGTAGCATTAAAAATAGCTCCTCCAATTGCTTGTGCTCCATTAAACCTCTGTCTATCAACAAAAGATACTCCCTCGGCCGTTAAGTCACCTTCACGAAATTCTTCCTTGACGAATTCATTGTTATTGGCCCATTTTACCGCATCGCGATAGGCAATTAGGTGTCCACCATTTTTCACCCAAGAGGCTATTTTCTGTTTTGCCTTACCCAATAAACTACCGTTATAGCTGGGAACCACTAGGTGAGTATAACGACTTAAATCACGACGTGCAATAGACTTTACATCAATTTTGGTTACAGGCATGTTATACTGCGTATCCATTAGGTGCCATATTTCTCCAGCATCATAGCTTCGAACACCATCACCAACAAGCAAGGCGACTTTAGGAAGTTGAATTGTTTCAAAGTTGCGTGATCCTAAATCAATGCCTTTGGTTAGCCCTGTAATTGTACTGTGAATGCTTATAAATGCATCCTCTGCTACCTTTTGCATTAATGCATATAAATCGTCTTCATTCAGCGTTTGGTTTGCCACAGGAACCATCAACGTTCCATAGTCATATTTTTTTCCATCAAGACTAAAAGGTTGAAGTCCAACCTTAACGCGAATACCAGCTTCTAAAAGTGCATAAATGGCCTTAGGCGTATAGTAACCATGCCCTTCAAAGAGATAGGCATAGCTTGCTTTTTCTACTGTCTTTACTGGTGGATTTTCAATGCCACTTAGCGCTTCTCCCATTGCATTTAAATCGCGCATTTTTGTTGTGTTTACATCAAAGGCATGGGAGAGTGTCCATGCAGAAACATCATAAAACAAACTGTCTTGAAACTGCTTTTGCTCACTAAAAATAGCCCGTACCAGTCGCTGTTTCTTTTGATTTAGAGGAACAATAAAACTACTTTCTTTCGGAAAGCGTTTACCATCTTTACGAACGTTTTTGTTTAGTCGATGCACTTTGATGTCGTGTCGTAACAATACTTCACTTAGTCTGTAAGCTGTAGCAACATCTTTTTCGTTACCAAAAACTAAAGCTTTATCTCTGTTTTTCTCCCCTTCAGCTCTAGCAGTGTTAAAAAAGTCTCGCTGAAAATTGAGAAGTTCTGTTCGTAACCCACTAGCCGCTTTCAAGGTAGAGAGGGCAGTGACAAATTGGTTGCGAATGGTAAATGGAAAGGTTAAAATACCATTATCACTTTCTTGTGCGTGTCCACGTGAACTGGCTTGTTCAAACAAAATACCAATCGCACCATTAACATCGGGATAGGTTGAACCTTTACCGTAGTAGAAATCGTCATAATCTTCTTCTGAATAGTAGAGTGAGCCTATTTCGTTAAGTGCTTCGGCGTGGTATTTCCCAATTGCGATTGTGAGTTCTTGGTTGCGCTTTGGCGTTAACGGATTAACACGTGACTGAATTCCAGGTTGAAAAAAGAAGGTGGAGTTGGTTCCCATTTCATGGTGATCTGTCAACACATTGGGCATCCATTCTGTAAAGCTTGCAATTCGTGCTTTAGACTCATTTAACTGAACAGGTAACCAATCGCGGTTCATGTCAAACCAATAATGGTTGGTACGTCCTCTAGGCCAAGCTTCTGTATATTCACGGTCATTAGGATCTGCTGTTATATTTTGTGCTTTGTGGGTGTTGGCCCATTGCGAAAACCGCTGTAGACCGTCTGGGTTAAAGCTGGGGTCAAAGAGAATGATGGTATTGTCAAGTAAATCGTTAACCGCCTCGCTTTGTGCTGCTGCTAAATGATAAGCGACAAGCAAACCTGCGTTTGCACCACTAGGCTCATTCCCGTGAATTGAAAACCCTTGGTAAACAACTACTGGCATATCACTAACATCTAAGGCTGCACCACTGGGTTCCGTTAGTTGCTTGTGCTGCGCTTTGATTTCTTCAATACGTTCAAGATTCTTAGGACTACTAATGGTCAGTAATAAAAGCGGACGGTCTTCATAAGTAACTCCACGATTTTCAATTTGGATACGATCTGAAGCCGCTGCTAGGGTACGCATGTACTCACTGAGCTTGTCATGACTTACATGCCATTTTCCAACCGCATGTCCTAATACTTCCTCTGGAGTAGGAATAGCCGCATCATATGTTTCATTGCTCGGTAGAAAATAATCAGCATTTGATTGTGCAATTGCTGTATTAAAGCCAATAATGGCTAAAAGAAAAATTAGCTTTCTCATGGTATTTATTTTGATTCAAAGTAAAAAAAAACCACTTCATTTTGAAGTGGTTCTTTAAATAATTTAGTACCGTTTAAATGTCATCAAACTCAAGGTCGGTGAAACTATCAGAAGTTTCAGAGACGACATAGTCATTTTTCTTTTTCTTTTTATAGTCTTTTTGGTGTCTATCACTAATGACTTCATCCCCGCGTTCGGAAATTATGAAGTCCATCATTTCTCCTAAGATTTCTTTAAATTCTTGAAAGTCTTCTTTGTAAAGATAAATTTTGTGCTTTTTGTAGTAATAACTTCCGTCTTCATTGGTGAACTTCTTACTCTCGGTAATGGTGAGGTAGTAATCACTTGCCTTTGTTTCTCTTACATCGAAGAAATAAGTTCTACGTCCAGCACGAAGTACTTTTGAATTGATTTCTTCCTGGGATGCTTCCATTGTTTGTTCAATTTAGTTTCGCTAAATAGTCGAATTGTTAATCAAAATTAGGCAATCTAGGGCAAATTTGCCAAAAAAACTTAAACAAAAGATTGACTAAGCGTGTTTAATCACTCTGTTTTTGAGCTAAATCTTGATAATGTCCGGGCTGTTTTAAAAGTTCCAAATGTGTGCCTTGCTGTATAATTTTACCCTCTTCGAGCACAATAATTTTATCGGCATGTTGTACAGAAGAAACCCGATGACTTACAATGCAGGTCGTTTTATCTTCACTTATTTGATTTAAGTGATGAAGTATTTTTTCTTCAGTATCTGCATCTACAGCAGATAGACAATCGTCAAATAATAGCATTGCTGGATTTTTTATGAGTGCACGCGCAATTGATATACGCTGAATTTGTCCTCCAGAAAGTGTTACACCCCGTTCGCCAAGAAGGGTTGCGTATTTTTCTTTAAAATTTTGAATATTATCGTGAACCGCAGCCTGTTGTGCAGCTTGTTTCACTTCTTCAAGAGTTGCATCTTCTTTCCCAAATCGAATGTTATCTTCAATACTCTCTGAAAATAAAAACGGATTTTGAGGCACATACCCAACCGCATTCCTAAGTTCTTTCAACGAATAAGCACTTGCGTTTTGTTCATCAATAATAACCTTTCCTTCAGTAGGGTCATAAAGACGGGCGATAAGGTCTAATAAGGTAGATTTTCCTGCTCCCGTTTTTCCAATAATTCCTAATGTCTCTCCAGAATTTAATTTAAATGAAACATTGTCCAGCGCGCGAATCCCCGTATCGGGATAAACAAAAGAAACTTCCTCAAATACCACAGCCGCTACTTTAATTTTCTTGGAAGAAAATCCGTCTTTTATTGTTGGTTCTTCCTTTAAGAAGGCATTGATTCGCTTTTGTGAAGCTTCTGCTTGTTGTACAATTGATGTAACCCAGCCAACTGTAGCTACTGGCCATGTGAGCATGGTAACATATATAATAAACTCAGCCAATACCCCAATCTCAATTTCACCGGCAATATATTGTTTGCCCCCTACATAAATCACCAATAGGTTACTAAACCCAATGAGTAAAATCATGAGTGGAAAAAACCACGCTTGTACTTTGGCTAGAGCGACATTCTGATTTTTACTTTCAATGGCCAAAAAAGAAAATTGATTTTCAATGGTGGGTTGAAGATTATACGACTTAATCACCCCAATACCACTAAATGTTTCTTGAGCGAAAGCAGAGAGTTTTGCCAATGTTTCTTGTACTGCTGTACTACGGATGTTAATGGCGCGACTCAGCTTATATATGGTAACAGATAAAACGGGTAGCGGGAGCAAGGTGTAAAGCGTTAAGCTTGGAGCCACACTTACCATATAACTTATAACAATAATGAAAAGCGCTACGGTATTGATGCTATACATTAAGGCTGGGCCAAAATACATTCGCACTTTACTTACATCTTCACTAATTCGACTCATCAGGTCTCCCGTTCTATTTTTCTTGTAAAACGTACTACATAACACTTGGTAGTGTTGATAGATTTCATTTTTTAAGTCGTATTCAATGTAGCGAGAAACATTGATGATCGTTTGTCGCATCAGGAAAGTAAAAAAACCAGAAACTAGTGAGGCCGCTACAATTAAACCAATATTGAGTAATAACGCGTCTTGCAACACTTTGGGATCACCCGCTGTTTGTTGTAAGTAGCGTTCAATGGCTGTCATTGAATTTCCTACCAAGCGGGGAGTAAAAAGAGAAAAAATACGCGCAACAATGGTTATGAAAATACCAATGAGTAATTTTTTTCGATAGGTGTAGAGGTATTTATTTAGATACTGTAATTCCTTCATAGTAGAATAGGCCAAAGGTAAACAATTGACTGTGGCTTCTTTTGAAAATTAAAGATTAATTGGAAATAATTACGGAAGAAAAAACCTTATTTTTGCCATGTAAAAGTTCTTTGTACATGTTAACACGACGTCAAATTCGCGTAAAAGTAGTGCAGGCAGTTTATGCACAATACAATGGTAATGCTCTGTCTCTAAACGATGGGGCGAACGCCATACAACGAAGTTGCCATGATATGGGGCTGTTATACTTCACCCATCTAGCTTTATTTAAAGCCCTTTGGGAGTTTGCGTTAGAGCAAAACAAAATTCAAACCTCACAACGTAGGAGTGACACCCCACTAAATAGCCATTACCCGAAAATTCAAGAACTAGGCCCGTTGGCTACCATTGCAAAGCATCCTTTCCTAAAGCAAAAAATAGCACAAAACAAGATCACAATTTGGGAATTAGAGTTTGATTATGTTCGAACTCTTTTTGAAAAAATTGTCGCCTCAGAACTGTACAAAAAATACAATGAAATTAACATGCCAAGTTTTAAGGTGCAGCAAAAGTTTTTGGTTGAACTCTTTAGAGATGTCATTGCACCAGACGAGCGTCTCTATCGTTACATAGAAGATCTAGACATGCAATGGGTTGATGATTTACCCGTGGTGAATACCTATTTGCTAAAACAGCTTAGAAAACTTCGTGATGCAGACCAATCTTCTCTTAATTTTCCAAATATTGCCGAAAAGGAAGAAGACATTGCATTTGGGAAAACACTGTATGAAAAAGTGATTACCAACGAAGAAAGTCTACAAAAAGAATTTGAAGGCAAAACACCTAATTGGGATAAAGATCGCATCGCTACCCTTGACAGTTTATTGATAAAAATAGCTTTGGCAGAACTAATTTACTTTCCTGAAATCCCACCAAAGGTATCCCTAAATGAATACCTTGAAATCGCCAAAGAATACTCGACACCCAAAAGCAATCAGTTTATTAATGGTGTTTTAGATAGCTTAGTTAAAAGTTACATCAAAGACAATAAGATGCAAAAACAGGGGCGAGGCTTATTGGAATAATTTTTGTTAATTTGTGACTGGAAAAAATACCTTTAAGAATGAAAAAATTTTTGATTTTATCACTTTCTGCATTGGCACTAACATTTACAGCCTGTGGCGGAAACACCGAAAAGAAAGAAGCACCTGCTTCAGCAGTTGAAGCATCCTCTGCTAAGGCTGTTTCAAATGCACCAGTCATGACGTTTGACAAAACAATTCATGACTTCGGAACCATCCAAGAAGGAGAACGTGTTGAGACCCTTTTCACATTTACCAATACAGGAAAATCTGATTTGGTTATTGTTGATGCGCGCGGAAGCTGTGGTTGTACTGTTCCTGAATATCCAAAGAACACCCCTATTGCTCCTGGTGCTACAGGGCAAATTCGTGTGAGCTTTGATTCAAGCAACAAACCTAACTTACAACAGAAAACAGTTACCATTTCTGCAAACACAGATTCAGGTCGTGAAACCATTCGTATTAAAGCAATGGTTCAAGCAGATCCAGTAAAACAACAACAACGTGAAGCTGCTGCAGCTGCTCGTTTACAACAGAACTAAGCAATGGATCAACTTCCGTTTTTACTCTTAATGTTAGTGGTGTTTGTGTTTTTCATCATACTACCACAACAACGCCGCCAAAAAAAAGAACGCAATTTTATGGATACCCTTAAAAAAGGAGATCGCGTGATTACCAAAAGTGGTATACACGGTAAAATTGCAGAGCTCAATGACAAAGACGATACCTGTGTGGTTGAGACCTTGGCTGGAAAAATAAAAATGGAACGTACTTCAATCTCTCTTGAGTTAAGTCAAAAACTTCAGCCCAAAGAGAAAAAGTAATGAATTGCTTTTCAAACTTTATAAAAACCAACCCACTTACGGGTTGGTTTTTTTATTTTTGTAAAAATATTTAGATGTACCAAAAGCTCATCAAACCCCTCTTGTTTCGCTTCGATCCAGAAGCTGTACACTACTTTACCTTCACAGCAATAAAACTACTTTCTGCGCTTCCATTTGCCTCAGTCATTATTCGCGCATTATACTTAGTAAAAGACCAACGTTTAGAACGTGAAGTTTTTGGATTAAAATTCCCTAACCCTGTGGGCTTGGCTGCTGGTTTCGACAAGAATGCTGTCTTATTTAAGGAACTCTCAAATTTTGGTTTTGGTTTTATAGAAATTGGCACCTTAACGCCAAAAGGCCAAGCTGGAAATTCCAAAAAACGCCTATTTCGCCTACAAGAAGATGAGGCAATTATTAACCGAATGGGGTTCAATAATGAGGGAGTAGACGATGCGGTAAAACGTTTAAAAAAGAATAAGAATGTCTTGATTGGCGGGAATATTGGCAAAAACAAAATAACCCCAAATGAAGAAGCTGTAAATGACTACATCTATTGCTTTAATGCACTCTTTGATTACGTTGATTATTTTGTGGTCAATGTGAGCTCACCTAACACCCCAAACCTGCGTGCACTTCAAGACAAAGAACCGTTAACACACTTATTGTCTACGCTTAAAGAACTTAACGAAGAAAAGAATGCCCCTAAACCTATTCTTTTAAAAATTGCTCCTGATCTCAGCGATGATCAATTACTCGATATCATTGACATCGTAACTTCTGTAAAAATAGATGGAGTAATCGCAACCAATACCACCTTGAATCGTGAAGGACTTCAATCAAAACACAAAGAAGAAGCGGGTGGGTTAAGTGGAAAACCTTTGACCCAACGCAGTACCGAAGTCATCCGCTTTTTAGTTGAAAAAAGCAACAATGCATTCCCAATCATTGGCGTAGGGGGCATACACACTCCTGATGATGCTATTGAAAAATTAAATGCAGGTGCAGCCTTAGTGCAACTATATACAGGTTTCGTTTATGAAGGCCCAGCTGCGGTTAAAAACATCAATAAGGCGCTATTAAAACAAGAAGTTTTGTAAAAAAACTGGCTTTGGCGAAATTTCTTGCGCCTCACGTAATAAATAAAAAAAGCCCGGGTTAATCCGGGCTATCTTTTTATAGGTTGGTATGGGTTAGTCAAAATAACTAAACGAATCTTCTGGTTTAATGGTTAAAAGCGTTTCATAAATTAAACGTATCACATTTTCTACATCTTCTTTTTGAACCATTTCTACAGTAGTGTGCATGTAGCGCAACGGAAGGGAGATCAATGCAGAAGCGACCCCGCCATTACTGTAAGCAAAAGCATCCGTATCTGTTCCAGTAAAACGAGAAGAGGCGAGACGTTGGAAAGGTATTTCCTTAGCCTCTGCTGTTTCAATAATGCGCTCACGCAACAAATTATGCACCGCAGGGGCATAAGAAATCACAGGCCCATCACCAATTTTTGTATGCCCTTGTTCCTTTTTGTTAATCATAGGTGTGGTAGTGTCGTGGCAAACATCAGTAACAATCGCTAAATCGGGTTGTAGCGTTTGCGTAATCATTTCTGCACCACGCAAACCAACTTCTTCTTGTACAGAGTTGGTAATGTATAACCCGAAGGGAAGCTCTTTTTTATTTTCTTTAATTAGTCTTGCAACTTCAGCAATCATAAATCCACCGGCACGGTTGTCGATGGCGCGACACACAAATTTATTTTCATTGAGAATGTGAAATTGGTCGGGATATGTAATAACACAGCCTACATGCACCCCTAGGGCTTCTACGCCCTTTTTATCAGTAGCACCTACATCAATAAATATATTGTCTAGTTTTGGTGTCTCTTCCTTGCCAGATTTTCTAGTGTGTATAGCGGGCCATCCAAAAACTCCTTTTACAATGCCATTTTTGGTGTGAATATTCACCCATTTAGAAGGAGCAATTTGGTGATCACTTCCCCCGTTGCGAATCACATAAATTAAGCCATCGTCGCTAATGTAATTCACATACCAAGAAATTTCATCACTATGCCCTTCTATGACAATCTTAAACGGAGCATCGGGATTAATAACACCAACTGCGGTTCCATAGGTATCAGTAATAAAAGTATCAACATAAGGACGTAAATAATCCATCCAAATTTTTTGTCCTCCCGCTTCATAACCCGTCGGGGCGGCATTGTTAAGGTATTCTTCTAAGAACTTAATCGAAGCATCATTCAGTATTTGCATAGTCATTTTTATTTGAAGGGCTAATTTAACATTATCCTTTCAATAATAGAAGACATTAATTCTCTTATCTTTCTACCTTTGTACCATGAAAAAGCCCGCCCTTTTTATCTTTCTTATGTTTCTTTCATTTCAGGTGCTCGCCCAAGACAAAACCGGTGAAAACCTTTACCTTCTAGAAGGAGATAGTATTCCACAGTATGGTATCAGTTTAAAAGAAGTGGTTGTTTTTCAGCCGTTGCGCTTTAAGTCGCGCGAAGAACTTAAGCGCTATGTTATATTGCGTCGGCGTGTTTTTCGTGTTTATCCTTATGCAAAACTTGCAGCCGAGCGTTTAACCGTTCTCAATGAACGTCTCGAGAACATAGAATCTAAACGTGGGCGAAAAAAATACCTTAAGCGTTTAGAGAAGTTTATTTACGAAGAATTTGAAGAGGAGTTAAAAAAATTATCCAAATCCCAAGGTCGTATTTTAATTCGTTTGGTTCATCGTCAAACGGGTTCTACCACTTTTGATTTGGTAAAAGAACTACGCACTGGTTGGAAGGCATTTGTGTATCAAACTACTGCTTCCCTCTTTCAATTATCCCTGAAAGATCAATACAACCCTGAAGAAGTTTTAGAAGATTACTTAATTGAAGATATTCTACAACGTGCCTTTGCTGATCAGTACCTTATTGAACAACCAGCGGCGGTAGAATATGATCTCAATGCGCTTTATCAGTTGTGGAAAGACAAACGCTAATATGGGTGTTTTTTAGCTATTAGAAAATAAATTTTCAGGTTCCATATTTTTTTTTATCTTGTAACTTCCTATAAACGAGAGCATCAATCTCACAATGTAGGAATGCACCAAAAAAACTTTAATTTTTTTTACTCACTAGTATTGTATGTGGAGAAAAAGGGTT
>WTJU01000052.1 GCA_011526285.1 Candidatus Arcticimaribacter sp. | reverse complement strand
CTCCGTGTGGGTCCTGTCTTTTTCCAAAAACATTAAAATAACGCAACCCTATGGTCTCCAAACCATAGGCTTTGGAGTAGATGTCTGCATAAAGTTCGTTCACATATTTTGTTATGGCATAAGGGGACAATGGCTTGCCTATATTTTCTTCTACTTTGGGGAGTTGTTCTGAATCGCCATAGGTTGATGATGAAGCTGCGTAGACAAAGCGCTTGACATTGTTTTGTTTACTTGCTTCGAGCATGTTTAAAAAGCCTGTAACATTAACGTCATTTGATGTAATTGGGTCTTTGAGGGATCTTGGCACTGAACCAAGTGCTGCTTGATGAAGGACATAGTCTACCCCCTGAGTTGCTTTCACACAACTTTCGTAGTCTCTGATGTCTGCTTCTATAAAGGAAAAGTTTGGATGCGACTTAAATTCATTTAGGTTGTGCATGAATCCAGTGGCGAGATTATCTAAGCCAACAACATCGTATCCTTTGTGTAGCATAAACTCACAAAGGTTTGATCCGATAAAGCCCGCTGCTCCTGTAATTAACAACTTCATTTTATGACATTTTTAATTTTATTTACAAGTACGTTTGATGCACTGATGGTCATCGCAATTGAAACTAATAATAAGCTAATTTTTTGATAGATAGACAAGGCAAAGACCAATCCAATTAAACTATTTATTAGAACGATTGAAAAGTGGATAAGTGAGGTTTTAACTGAAAAACCAATGGGGTAAAATTTTTCTGAAAAATACCATAGCACCATTAAACTGCTGGTAGAGCCAACAAGTAGTGCTATTGGTACTGCTATTAAACCGTGGTTCGGTAAAAAAATCAACAAGCAGACTAGATTTAATAGTGTTCCAAAAATAAATGCATAGGAATTATACTGCGTTTTATAGCGAACAGAAGCTCCAAGCCCAACAATTTGGGTGATAAATGAGAGGAGAACAAAGGAAAAGGAAATAAAGGGGATATATAGCGCTGCATTGTGGTATTCAACATCGAGAAACAGCTGGGTAAAGTATCCTATTACCGATGTAAATACGACTAGAACAATTGTTATTAAAGCAGAGAGTACGGAATGAAATTCCTTAAAAATTGTTTTGTGGTTCTCGTTTTCTTTGAATGTTTTCCAAAAAAACTGGGGCCATGTCATTCTAAAGGCTTCTCCAAACAATTGAAAAACAGATGCTATTTTGATGGAAACAGCGTAGAGCCCTATTTCTTTTAGCGATAGAAATGATAGCATTAAGAATCTACTTCCATAGGAATTTACCCAACCGCTAAAGACTGCAGGAATGAGTGGAACAGAATAGTTTAATGCAGATTTCACAAAGTCAAATTTTACTTCTTTACTGATAAGGTTTTTTAACCCTAAAGTCATAACTCCAACCGATAAGAATAAGCCAGATAATTGACCCCAAAAGTAACTTTCTAATTTGAAGTTGAAGTAGAGCACCAAAATTACAGGGATAATTAAACTGGTTAAAAAAAGTATGCTCTGCGCTTTAATAAACAAAAGTCTTTTGCTTGTGAATCTTATTACAACAATAAAGAAACTATTCAAACAGAGTAAAGGAAGGCTTAAAATGCCAATTTTGTAGGCCTGTATGTAGGTGTTTTCATTGAAGATTAGTTGGTTTATTTCTTCTGCAAAAACCCACAGTATTAAGGTAATCAGAAGGGAGAGCAGGCCTGAAAAAACCAATAATGAGGTAATATATATTTTCCTTTCATTGGCCTGATACTCGTAAAAAAAGCGTGTTAACGCCGATTCTAATTGCAACAGACCTAGAATAGAACCTAAGGTTGTGGTAATAATAATCAATTCAAGGGCGCCATACTCCTCTGGTGTGAAGTAATGGGTAAAGAAAGGGAGTAGCAAAAGTGATGTCAGCTTTGACAAGGCACTGCCAATCCCGTAAATGATAAAATCTTTTGTTAACCCTTTAAACATGTTTTATTTCATAAATGCAGTAATTCGCAACACTTTTCACTTTCGAGAGATCAATTGCTTTGTTTAGTTCGCGTTGTTCTTCTTCTGAATAAAAGTTGCTGTTTATTACTATCAGATTGATTTTGTGTGTGGTATGGTATTTTATTAGTCCGCTAACGCTTTGAATATTATAATCGTTTTTATGGTAAAAGTTGAATTCGCTTTTATTGGCATAGGGTGCAGTTAGGTCTGTTGTAATAATATTAAAGTAAGGGCTTAGAAATTTGATAAAATTGGTGTCGTTTGAAGCAATGACTGTTTTTTCATTGTAGTCGTTTCGTAAGAACTGGATAAGTTCTTGATGGTTTGCTTTTGCTTTGCGAAACTGTTTAAATATGAAGTTTGTTACTCCTATAAAAAATGCGGAGGCAAAAATTAAAATCCATTGACTATGGCTTGGACTATAGCGCAAAAATGCAACTGTTATTAATGGTAATGTAAATTCTAAGTACCGCTGTGGTTCCCCCAAAAAACGAAATGGGTTTAAGCTTATAACGAAGAAAATCAGAAGTGTAGCACCAATTATTATGAACAGCTCATTAGAAAATAATAGTTGATTTTCTCGATACACAAAGAACAAGGTAGCCCACAAAAAAGGGAACCCATAAATTAACTCAACAATTGGGTTGGTATATATATAGTTTAACGCCTGTGTTCTTTCTGTTTTAATTTTTGCCAATCTAACCCAAAAATCGTAAAAAAAGTCTCTGTAGATACTAGGGCGATATTTCATTATAAATATTGACGCTAAGTACAAAGCGTAATTTTTCTTGTGGTTGAATTGTCCCCTGATGTAATGTTTAAATAATTCAGGGAGAGCAACCCTAAAAAGAACTAGTGAAACAAAAAGGGGAATTATTAACTCCACTTTAGTTGTTATTAATGCAGTAGTTATGGAAACAAATACAACATATTGAAAGGAGAACTGAGATCCTAAGAGCGAAATAAGGGCAAAAATTATTAAACACACATAGGCAAACACACTTCCTGAATTCATGTAGACCAACAATCCGTAGGTAAATAACTGACCTGTTAATAGTCCAAATCCTCTAGCAGATAAGCCTGTGTTTTTGGCATTCCAGAAGGCATAGGAAAACGGAAATAAAGAAAAAACAAGGTTGTAGGTTAGGTAGTCTAACAGGTTAGTAGTTCCTGTAAACCAGTAAACAAATGCATTAAAAGAAAGGTAGGAAATAACTTTAATTAAATTGTTTATTCTGTGGGGCTTGTTTATTGCTGTGTCATAAAAGAAAACAGATATCAGGTAATGATATAGTAGGGGATATACTGCGTACAGTTGATTGTAGTGTGCCATGATAATAGCACCAAACCTTTTATTGCCATGTTTAAAGTTGTTGATGTACTTTAAGTGGACGTAATGATCTGATTCAAATTTCATGGTTAACCTTTTTAGCTTGTTTTTTTCCTGTCAGTTGATTTGCATTTTGAAACGTAACTATTGACAATGAGGGAGACTACATTTTAACCGACTTTAAAAATCTCCCGCTGTAACAGGCTTCTTCTTCATGAAAATGACGCTGTTCAAGCTTATTTTCATTGATCATGGTAATAAATTCTTCTTTACTAAATCGTTGTGCATTGGAAGGGGCATACCAATCAAAGTTTGTTGAATCGCACATTTCTTTGCCCCATTCTTCACGCCAAAAGCATTTGATAAAATTCCAGTAAATGAAACGTTGAATGTCATAGGTACCACCTTTAATTCCCATTAATGGTATATCTGGAGCATCAATGGTAACGTTTAGTGCCGCGAGGCGTTTTCCTAATTCAGTAAGCTGTGCCGACATTTCCCAAAGATCTTCGTTTGGAATATCGAACGTTGCTTTTCTAAAATAGTCATCAACCAATTCTCTCGGCAATGCTTTTTTTCGGTAAACATAGCAGGCAAACTCTCCTCCTACTGAGGTTATTGAAGCGAGATGTTCAAATGTTTTTTTGGGGTTTTCTGTATGCATAATTACTTGGTCGCACACAGTAAAATCAAAGGCAGCGGGCTTTAATCCTGTAGAAGCTATATCTGCCTGATAAAAATATAGGTTTGGAATGTGTTTGTAGTTTTTAGCGGCTATGTTAACGGCTTCTGATAGGTCTACGCCTATTACTATTGCATGGGGCGCAAGGGAGGCAAACCAGGCCGCTTTATACCCAAGACCACAGCCAGTATCAATGATTGTTTTCTTTGTAGATAGGTAGTTTTTTAGGTCTTCTTGAGAGTCAAACCCATAGAGTTTTAAAAACCACTCTCTTTGAAAAGAATAAACTTCTTCTTTCCCTTTTCCTTGTTCAAATTGCCCCCATTTTTCAGAAAAAGTGTCTTTTGTTTGTAATTGTTTTTTGCGGTGCTCCTCTTTATTGGAACTTAAAAAAATTTGATTCTCTTCAATTTGAATCGGGGAATCAAATAGACTATCTACTTTCATACTAAATTAATTTAGCAGGGTTTCCTGCTATTTTTGACCCCTCTGGGAAGTCTTTGTTAACAAAGCTATTGGCTCCAACAATTGTCCCTTTTTTAATTGTAACTCCCTTTTGAATGATTGAGTTAGGCCCTATGTAACAATTATCTTCTATCACAACCGGGGCATATTCATAGGGTTTTTCACCGCCAGAAGTTGCCCAATTGATGGTATCGTGAGAATAAATTTGAACTCCGGTTGAAATGGAGCAATTGGTACCAATTTTTAATCCACCTGAGCCATCTAATACGGTAAATGGACCAATCCATGTGTTTTTCCCAACTGCTACGTCTCCATAAACATAACTCGAATCGTGAATTGTAGTTCCCTCTCCAAAATTTAATAGGCTTGCTTTCTTCGAACGATCGATTAATAGCTCACCAAAG
>WTJU01000034.1:13404-18839 GCA_011526285.1 Candidatus Arcticimaribacter sp. | reverse complement strand
TTTAAATTTATGCTAAAGATAGAGAATCCATGGCTTTCCCCTTATTCAATTCCATTGCTACTTGGTTTTTAAAAAAACGCATTCATCAAATTGAACTTTTTGTAAAATATCCTAATGAGGTTCAGCAGGAAGTATTACAAGATTTGGTGGGTATGGCGAAGAAAACGAAGATGGGATATAAGCATGATTTTAGCTCAATCAATAACTACAAAGTTTTTTCGCAACGCGTTCCTATCGTTCAGTATGAAGCTATTGCAGATGACATTAATGCCAGCCGATTGGGGGAGGATAATATTTTTTGGCCAACACCCATTAAATGGTATGCCAAATCAAGTGGAACAACAAATGCCAAAAGCAAATTTATTCCTGTAAGTGTTGAGGCGCTTGAAAACTGCCATTACAAAGCTGGAAAAGACATGCTATCCCTCTACATCAATAACAATCCTGAAGCACAACTTTTTAGCGGGAAGACCCTGCGCTTGGGCGGCAGTCAGGAATTATTTCAAGACGAGAAAAGTGCTTTTGGTGATTTGTCTGCTATCATGACAGATAATCTTCCGTTATGGGCAGAACTCAATTGTACGCCAAGTTTAAAAGTATCCTTAATGTCGGAATGGGAGGCCAAAATGAAAGCCATAATCGAGGAGAGTTCTCAGGAAAATGTAACAGGTTTGTTAGGGGTTCCATCTTGGATGCTGGTTTTGTTGAATAAGTTATTGAAGGCACAGCCAAACAAAACCCTAAAAGACATCTGGCCAAATATTGAGGTGTATTTTCACGGTGGCGTTAGTTTTCGCCCCTACAAAAATCAATACCAAGCCTTGTTTGCCCAACATCAGCTTCAGTTTTATGAAATCTATAATGCATCTGAAGGATTTTTTGCAATTCAAGATCAAAACAACTCTGATGAATTGTTGTTGATGTTAGACTATGGAATCTTTTATGAATTCATTCCTTTTGGGGAAGATGACAGCGCTATTATCCCCCTGAGTGAAGTGCTGTTAGGGGTGCGATATGTTTTGGTTATAACAACCAATGCGGGTCTGTGGCGCTATAAAATTGGAGATGTGGTACAGTTCACCAGCCTATCTCCCTACCGTATTCAAATTGCTGGGAGAACCAAGCACTACATTAATGCATTTGGAGAAGAATTAGTAATAGAAAATGCAGACCGTGCCCTCTCAATGGCTGCTGCTGCGTGTGGTGTTGAGGTTATAGACTATACAGCAGCGCCTATTTTTATGGGTGAAAAAACACAAGGAAGTCATGAATGGGTGATAGAGTTTAAAACACCACCAAGCGACCTTGAGCAATTTACAACACGATTGGATGAAAGCTTAAAATCGCTTAATTCAGACTATGAAGCCAAGCGCTATAAAAATATGACCATGCTGCCACCAAAAATAAATGTAGCCAAAGAGGGGTTGTTTTACCAATGGTTGGCAGGGGAGAAAAAATTAGGAGGGCAACACAAGATTCCACGTTTGTCCAATGAGCGAAAGTTTGTTGAACACTTGTTGTCCTTAAACACCTAAGATACCGCCTTAAGTTTAGAGGTATTTGCTTTTTTCAATTGCTGTTCGGCGTAGGTTTTTGTCACCTTCAACGCTGTTTCATCACTTCCGGGAAGATCAAACATTGCTTCATTGAGAATGGATTCACACAACGAACGTAAACCACGTGCACCAAGATTATATTCTAAAGCTTTTTCAACGATATAATCTAATGCCCCTGGGGTGAATTCTAGCTCAATACCATCGAGTTCAAAGAGTTTCACATACTGCTTGATCAAGGCATTTTTAGGTTCTGTAAGAATAGATCGTAAAGTTTTCCCGTCTAGCGGATGCATGTGGGTGAGTACCGGTAAACGTCCTATAATTTCAGGAATTAAACCGAACGATTTTACATCTTTTGGATTAATGTATTGCAATAGGTTTTCTTTGTCAACTTCTTCTGTAGCAGAAGTTGTTTTGTAGCCAATGGCTTGTAGGTTTAGTCGTTTGTTTATTTCGCGTTCTATACCATCAAATGCACCACCTGCAATGAATAAGATATTGGAAGTATCAACCTCAATGAATTTTTGATCTGGATGCTTTCGTCCGCCCTTTGGTGGAACATTAACAACTGTACCTTCAAGTAATTTCAATAAAGCTTGCTGTACTCCTTCACCAGAAACATCTCGTGTTATGGAAGGGTTGTCGCTTTTACGTGCTATCTTATCTATTTCATCAATAAAAACAATACCACGTTGTGCGTTTTCCACGTCATAATCAGCTGCTTGAAGAAGACGCGTTAAAATGCTTTCAACATCTTCTCCCACATAGCCCGCTTCGGTCAAGATAGTAGCATCGACAATGGCCAAAGGAAGTTGCAACATTTTCGCTATAGTTTGTGCAAGTAAGGTTTTTCCTGTTCCGGTTTGACCTACTAACAAAATATTGCTTTTTTGAATTTCTATTTCTTGCTCTACTTTGGGATTAAGAATGCGCTTGTAATGATTGTATACCGCTACAGAGAGTACTTTTTTTGCTTCGGTTTGCCCAATGACAAAAGCATCTAAAAACGCTTTGATTTCTTTGGGTGGTTTAAGCTCAAAATTTAATCCTCCTGTTTCTTCTTGCGCTTCTTCTGAAACAATGCCGTGGGCCTGTTCAATACAACGGTCACAGATATGTGCATCTAGCCCTGCAATTAACAGGTTGGTTTGTGGTTTAGAACGACCGCAAAACGAACAATTTAATTCTTGAGTACTCATGGGGCTTGGGTTTAATTATTTTGTCAATACTTCGTCCACCATGCCATAGGCCTTGGCTTCCTCTGCTTTCATCCAATAATCGCGATCACTGTCTTGGTGAACTTTTTCAATGGTCTGTCCTGAATGCTTGGCGATGATTTGGTATAATTCGTCTTTTAACTTTAAGATTTCGCGTGCTGTAATTTCAATATCAGACGCTTGTCCTTGTGCTCCACCTAACGGTTGGTGAATCATAACTCTAGAGTGGGGGAGTGCTGTGCGTTTTCCCTCTTGCCCTGCACACAATAAAACAGCTCCCATAGAGGCAGCCATTCCCGTACAAATTGTCGCAACATCTGGAGTTATATATTGCATGGTGTCATAAATTCCCAAACCAGCATATACGCTTCCGCCAGGTGAATTAATGTACATCTGTATATCGCGTTTAGCATCTACGCTTTGTAAAAAAAGTAATTGTGCTTGAATCACATTGGCCACTTGGTCATCAATGGCTGTTCCTAAAAACATCACACGATCCATCATTAAGCGTGAGAATACATCCATTTGAGCCACATTCATTTGGCGCTCTTCAATGATATAGGGTGTCATGCTGCTTGTGATTTTATCAAAATGCATGGCACTAATGCCGTGATGTTTAGTGGCGTATTTTTTAAACTCTTTTCCGTAGTTCATTTCTAGCAATGTTTTTATATATAAACTTAAAGGTACACAAATTTATTGTGCAGCTCCGTAGGCCTCTTTAACAAAGGTTTCATAGTTCACTTTCTTGACTTTAAGATTGGCGTTTTCTTTGTAAAAGTCTAAAAGTTTTTGACTCATTAATTGATCTGACAAACGTTTGGTTTCCTCTTGGTTGCTGAAAATACGTGCTGCGATCTCATCGAGCTCTTTGTCTGAAGGATTTAATTGACCATACTGTGCCATTTGCTTTTTAATCATCTCTTTCGCAAAGTTTTGCAGCTCTTCAAATTGAATTTGCAGGTCATTTTCTTTAATTAAAGCTCCCTCAATTAATTGATAACGAATGCCTTTCTCTGATTTTTCATATTCTTCAGCGGCTTCTTCTTCACTTAAGGGTTGTTCCCCGCTATTCTGTAGCCAACGAATTAAAAATTCTTTAGGCAAATCAAATTTAGTTTCACTAATTAGGCTTTCAGTTACGTCATTCAAAAGCTTCTGTTCAGTTTGCTGTTCAAATTGTTTTTCTATGCCTTCTTTAATTTTGCCTTTTAAATCAGTTACAGTTTTAACTGTTCCCGGCTCATAAAGTTTATCGAATAATTCTTGATCTAAGTCAGCAAGGATGCGTTTGTTTGCTTCCGTCACGGTTAGACTAATTTCTTTGGGTGCATCGGCTAATTTATCTACAGTTGTACCCAAAACACGTGCTAGGACATGGTCTTCTTTAAACAAACCTTTTGTTTTTAAAACAATCGCTTCGTTTAGTTGAGCGCCTTTGAGCGCATCACTATTTTTCTTTCCTTTTAATTGATCCCACTCAATGGTTGAACTATTATCGATTTCTGCTTCTTCATTTACAGCGTGAAGGCTAAGTTCAAACCCTTCTTCAATAGAAGATTGTGACTCAATTTTCCCATATTGCTTTTGGATGTAGCCCACTTGTTCTTCAACCATTTTTTTATCCGCTTCAATCTTGAAGTGGGTTACGGCTTTTTTCCCTTTTACTTTAACCTTGAAAGAAGGTGCTAAACCAAGTTCAAACTCAAAGTCTAAGTTATCAGCCTTCCAGTCAATATCATCTTGCATTACAGGTAGAGGATTGCCCAGCAATTCAAGCTTTTCTTCTTGAATGTAGTTGTTGAGATTTTCTTGCAAAAGTTTGTTTACTTCATCAGCAGTAACAGCGGTTTCGTATTGCTTCTTGATCATGCCCATGGGAACATGTCCTTTGCGGAATCCTGGGATATTGGCATTTTTACGATAATCCTTGAGGATTTTATCTACTTTCTCGCTAAAATCTTTTTGTTCGATTGAAATCGCCACTTTGGCATTTAAGGCATCAACGTCTGTTCTAGTAATTTGCATGGATATTTTCTCGATAAATTAGTGCGCAAAAATAAGGCTTTAAACTGGTTCTACCAATCTGTTCTTTAGTTGATTTGCACCTTTTTTTTAATTGTAAGGCTATAGAGGAAATTGTTCAAAAATAAATGCTTACATTTGCCCCCTGAATTAATAACCCGAGCGTCGGGAACGCTCACAATTAATATGATATGCCAGTAAAAATTAGATTACAAAGACACGGAAAAAAAGGAAAACCATTTTATTGGGTAGTTGCAGCCGATGCACGTGCAAAGCGTGACGGACGTTACCTCGAAAAAATTGGAACCTATAACCCGAACACCAATCCTGCTACGGTAGAAATTAATGTTGACAGTGCAGTTAAATGGCTTCAAAACGGTGCACAACCAACAGATACTGCTAGAACCTTATTGTCTTATCGCGGAGTTCTTTTAAAGCATCACCTAAACGGTGGAGTAACAAAAGGAGCTTTAACACAAGAAGAAGCTGATGCTAAGTTCAACGCTTGGTTAGAAGAGAAAGAAGCTAAGATTCAAGCGAAAAAAGACGGTTTAACAAAAGCCGAAGCTGATGCACGTGCGCAAGCACTTGCCGCTGAAAAAGAGGTGAATGAAAAGCGTATTGCTGATGCAAAAGC
>WTJU01000034.1:9122-13304 GCA_011526285.1 Candidatus Arcticimaribacter sp. | reverse complement strand
TTTGGGATGAAGAAAGAAGAATGCTTCTATCTTGGTACCATAGTCTCAAAATTTAGTTACAAAGGAGAAGTACTCGTAAAGCTCGATACTGATGAGCCCGAGGACTTTACAACATTGGAATCAGTTTTTGTAGAAATAAAACAAAGACTGGTTCCTTTTTTTATTGAAAAGGTTCAACTTCAAAAGTCTACCTTACTCCGTATAAAATTTGAAGATGTTGATGACGAAGCAACAGCAGAAAGTTTACAAAAACACGATCTGTACCTACCACTTGATTTGCTGCCCCCTTTAGAAGGGAACAAATTTTACTACCACGAAGTAATTGGATTTACAATTGGGGAAGCAAATAACACTCCAATAGGTAAAATTACAGGAGTTATAGATCAAACAGCGCAAGCACTATTCCAAGTCAAGGGTAAAACCGAACTTCTTGTGCCCATTCACGATGATTTTATAGTTGAAGTTAACCGTTCAGAACAACACATAGTGGTTCAGCTTCCCGAGGGATTTCTTTCATTGTATGAATAGATGAAATCCACCACCTTTCACTTCCAGCAATTTAGTGTCCGCCAAAGTAACAGTGCGATGAAAATTGGTACTGATGGGGTCTTATTGGGTGCATGGATCAAATTAAAGGAATCTTGTCGTTCGGTTTTAGATATTGGAACAGGTACAGGACTTATTGCGTTAATGATTGCACAACGTTATTCTACGGTAGATATTCATGCAATTGATGTAGATACTGCGGCCGCTGCAGAAGCACATTTTAACTTCAAAAATAGCCCGTGGAGCAATCGTCTACATGTTACAGCCACAGCCCTAGAAGAGTTTTCCTCTAGGACCAATAACAGGTTTGATCATATTGTCTGTAATCCTCCTTTTTATCGAAAAGGATACCCAATAAATAATCAACAGCGAAATCTCGCACGCAATCATGCTGCGTTACCCTTGAAAAGTTTATTTCAAGGAATGCAGCAATTGCTTTTACCCCAAGGTAGTTGTTCGCTAATACTTCCTGTAGAACAAGTGGAAGAAGCTACAGAATTGGCGGGAATACATGGGTTATATTTGTCTCGCGTTACAAAAGTTCGTGGGCATGCAACCGCCGAATTTAAGCGGGTATTGCTGGCGTATAGTCGCACAAAAAAAGTAACTCAAAGTACTACACTTACGTTAGAACTATCACGTCACGAGCGAACATTGGAGCATCAAGCATTGGTTGACTCATTCTATTTACCCAAGCCTTAAAAGTCAAAAACAAAACCAAAAGAAGGAAGTGGTGTCTCGGTTCGGTTGGTGTCAATCAATACCAAATTACGCGGGCTTACCTCTGTTCCATTTGCATTTCGTTCTAAACCGTATTCTGGTGGGCGTGGTACAGCTTGAGCTAAGAAATTCTGAATTTCGAGGTAGAAATTAAAAGAAAGACGTTTGAAATTCCACTTTTTATCGATTCGAAGGTCACCCTGACTGAAAACATCTAATGATTGTTCCCCTAAACGACTGTAGTCTAGAATAATTCTGGGATAGGCAGTAAGACTAGTTGCTACATCAGTAGGAACATAGGGGGTTTCACCCGCATAGCGATAGCGCAATGAAATCTCCCAATTGCGTTTCAATTTATATCCTCCTGTAAAAGAAAGTAGGTTACGACTATCCCAAACAGTAGGGAGTAACGGACCATTAGCACGACTAAATTCACTAAAGAAATAGGTGTAGGCTAAAACACCGTAGAAGTTCTTTGTGAGTTTTTGTTGAAATAGTAATTCTATACCACTACTTCTACCTTCACCTGTGTCTACTACAGGTTCGTTTCCTAGAACTTCAAACCCACCTCCTTTATTTGCCAGTGAAACTTGATCTAGAACAGATACAGGATATTGACTGTAGTCTTTGATAAATCCTTCAAGTGTAATGCGTGAAGTGGGGGTCCAATTGTACTCTAAACCTAAGACGTAATGATTGCTTTGGGTGTAGCGATTATTTTTATTGATAAAGTTCCCGCCCAAATCTTGGAAACCAAGCATGGTATAGGTAGGTATTTTGAAGTAGCGCCCTACAGAAGCATTAATTTTCCAACGCTGATCATCGGTTAATTGATAACTAGCCGCAAAACGAGGAGAAATATTGTCCAAAAGAGAAGAGCCGGTAGTGAAACTATCTGCATCAGTTCTAAGTCCAAGTGAGATTGAAAGTCGGTCATTGTAAAACGAACGACTGGCTTTTCCAAAAAGGCCATATTTCATAAAGTCTATAGAGGTAGAATAATCAAAGCCCTCTAGTAAGCCCAAGGTTATATTTGAGTAGTCTGAGTGCTGCAAATTCACACCATAACTGAATTTCCAATTTTGAGCAAACTGGGTAATGTGAACGCGTAATTTTGTTTCTTGTTCTACAGCATCATTTTCGAAAAGCAAGCCGGTCTTATTTTCATTATTGGCGTAACGACTAAAAACGTTTTGAAGTCGATTGCTGCTTATTGTGGTTTGCATTCGACCATTTCCGTTCTTGAATTTTCGTATCCAAGACAGCCCCATGGTTCTGGTTTGTTGCTGGATAATGGGAACTTGTTCAATGGTTGATTGTTGTTCTGCATCAAAAGTTTCAGGGGCTACCACTGAGAAATCATCAATGGATCCTAAACCAATAAACCGAAGGCTGTTGTAGGCATCTATGGTATGGGTTACTTTCCATTGGTAGTCCCAGTAATCTGGACGAATAGGAAGACCAACCAATTCAAAAATAAACTGTAAGTAGCTTCTTCTTGCAGATAGCATTAAGGTAGTTTTAGAGCGCTCTTTGTCTCCTTTGAACAAAGGGGTGTTTAAGGTGAACCCCGCTTCGCTTGCGCCAACACGTACTTTGGTAGCTGTTTTTTGGGTATTCCCATCACGTTGTTCAAAAGCTAAAACCCCTGAAAGTGGATTGTCATATTCAGCCCCAAAAGCAGAGGCAGAAAGGGTTACTTCTCGAATAAAATCAACATTAAGCATTCCAACGGGCCCTCCTGCACTTCCTTGGGTGCTAAAGTGATTGATATTTGGAATCTCAACTCCGTCGAGATAATACACCGTTTCATTAGGTGCCCCACCGCGAATGATAAAATCATTTCGAAAACCCCCAATAGAAGGAGATATTCCGGGGAGGCTTTGTGCCACTTTTGCGATATCATTGTTTCCGCCAGGATAAGTTTCAATTTCTACTGCTGAGAGTGATTGTGTAGAAAGCGGTGTTTCTTTGCTTGTGCGGAAAGGACTTTTTGCAACCACAACTTCGTCTAGGGTTTCACTTACCTCTTCTAGCTTAAACAAAAGATCAGCAGTTCCAACAGATTTTACAATCACGTTAAACTCTGTCTGTGACGCATAGCCAAGAAAACTAGCACTAATATTATAGGTTTGCGGAGGGATGTTGTTTAGTATGAAATAACCTTCAGCATCAGTAATAACCCCAAGTGTAGATCCGTCAATAATCACAGTTGCACCCTCTAGTGGAAGGAGACTTTGACTGTCTAATACTCGCCCGCTTAGGGTACCGTTGTTTTGCGCGAAAACAAAAAAGGAGGTGCATATAAATAATTGAAATAGGCGCTTTCCTAGCATATCTTTTTTTTACAAAAATAGTAGGACTAGGCTAAAACAACAAGGTTTTGTTTAACTTTTAATGTTAAAATATTAAACAATTAATTTTTGCGTTTACGCTTCTTCTTGTTGGCTTTTTCGAGTTCTTTTAGCTTCTTTTCTTCCTGATCTAGTTCATATTGTTGGCGAAGGCCTTCCAACTCGTCTGCGGTTAATTTTTCTTGATCAGGTGCTTGTAGAGCGGCATCTTCTACCAAGAATTCTTTTTTATCGGTTTGCTCTCGCATTATTTCTTTTGCAGCATTGAGATTGTAATAAACGCCGGGGTCAATCATTTTATTAGCTACATAATTTTCTTTTTTCTTTTTATCCCAACGAATAAATATAAAACCACTCTGTTGTTCTTCGTCATAGAGAACGCGAAATATACGTGCATTGTTGGGGAGGGTTTGATGAACCTCTATAAAATCTATGCTGTAGCCTGCAATATTCATCAACCCCTCTACAAAATACATTTGGCCTAAACTAGAATTGTCATTCAGTGGGGCCAAGAAGGTGGTGTCATCTTCTGGGTACGCATCATTGGTTTGTGAATATCCAA
>WTJU01000034.1:0-9022 GCA_011526285.1 Candidatus Arcticimaribacter sp. | reverse complement strand
ATACAATATACAACTATTTTTCTCCCTCGCTGGGAGCTAAGAAAATTGCAATGCAGTACTGTGCAGGAATATAGGTGGCCATTATCCAGTAGGTGAACTGTGCTTGCCCAAAATAAAAGGCATCAAATGCAATCATGCTGTCAGATATTACAAACAACAAGGTGCCAAGTGCTAAAATCTTAGCCCGTTTGTTGTTGTGTTGAATTGCAATTAGTGTTCCTAAAAAACCAGTTATCGTTAGGGTGGTTGCATAAAGACTTACGGGGAGTTGAAGTACACCCAAACGAGGCCACATCAGGAATAGCATAAATGCCAAATACCCACCTAAAACAATCAATGGAAATAAGGCTTCTTTCTTGCTGAATTGTTTTAAAAAGCTCCCCTCAAGATGCCTTAGCATTAAGTTACAATACACAAGTTGTGCTGCCCAAAAGGCAAGTATGCCCGAGATAAAATATACCGTTCCATCAGGAATTAAAAGTAAATCCCCAAACCAAGAAAAAAGGAGTGCAAAGCCGTATAGTCTCGAAGGGTTAAACCGCTTAAATGCCCACAATGCTAACGCAGGTATAACCAATGCTTTGCTCACGCTTGCAATTTGTACCTGACCGTAAATTTGTGCCCAAAGATGGATTACACTAATTGCCAGCAATAAACCAAGTAAGAGGGTGTTTCGTTTTTCGATAAAGCAAATTAAACTTTTTTCACCACATAGGTTACCACGCCCCAAATAATCAACTGATTGTCCTCGGTTACTTTAATGGGAGAGTAGTTGGGGTTTTCTGGCATCAGGTAAATGCATGCTGCTTCTACTTTTAAGCGTTTAACGGTGAACTCACCATCGATAAAGCACACTGCAATTGCGTTGTCCTCTGGTTCTTTGCTTCGGTCTATAACCAATAAATCACCATCATCTAATCCCGCACCCTGCATAGATTGTCCTGCCACTCGTGCGTAGAAGGTCGCTTCTTCATTTTTTACTACTTCTTGGTCTATGCTAATTCGCAGTTCCTTGAAATCGTCTGCTGGAGAGGGAAAGCCTGCTGAAACCCCGGTGTGTGCCAATGGCATACTGTGACTTTGATCTTGCTTTGGCTGAAAAAAAATTAGGTTTTCTTCGGATTTTTTCATTTTCGTTCAGGATAAATTCGAATGACATCGCTTAGTTCTGTAGTGTAGCGAGGCGAAAGATGTTCTTGGCGCATTTTCCATGTCTTGTTTAAATCTTGATTGGCAAGTTTAATGCGGTGCGGTCCAAAACGACGATGCATTTTATCTATTGCCTGCATCAAGCTATCGTGTTTGTTTTGGTCGCTATGGAAAAGATTCAATTGCTTTTCGTTGGTAGGGGTAAGCCCCATTACAATAACTCCAGCTTTTTTATAATCTATTCCTTCTTTAAAAATCCCTTTCAAACCAAGAATAGCATATTTTGTTAGGGTAATACTAGAGTCTGTTGCATAGGGTAGGGTAACCACACAACTATTTCGATAAGGCTCACTAGCTTCTTTATGTGGGTTGCTGCGCACAAAGACCATTAAAGCAGTACAGCTACTTTTTTGTTGGCGTAATTTTTCTGCACAGCTGGTCGCATATGTAGTGATGCGTTCTTCAATTTCCCAAAATGCGCGCAAGTTGTTTTGAAAACTTCGGGTAGTAGCAATCGATTTTTTAGTTGAAGGCACATCGTCTAATTGGATGTAAGGCAGGCCCAATAGGTCTTTTTTTAACCGTAGTTCCAGGACACTCATGTGTTTTCTAATCCAGCTATCAGGCAGGTTAGAAAAGTCGAAAGCAGTTTTAATTCCTTGGCCTTCTAGACGTTTTGCATGCTGGCGTCCAATGCCCCAGATGTCTTTTACTGCAGTCCACTTTAGTGCTTTTACCCGCTGTTCGTCTGTTTGCATAACGTAAACTCCTCCCGTCTTATCGCTGTATTTTTTAGCAATTTTATTGGCAATTTTTGCCAAGGCTTTACTAGGAGCAATTCCTACTGAAACTGGAATCCCAGTCCATTGTTGCACTTGTTTTTTCATAGCACGACCCTCGGCATCTAAATCAAAACGCTCAAAGCCTTTGAATTGCAAAAAAGCTTCATCAATGCTGTAAACTTCAATGTCTGGGGTATAGCGCTCTAAGATTTTCATCACTCGGCTACTCATGTCTCCATAGAGCGGGTAATTTGAAGAAAACACCTTGATTTTTTCGCGCGCAAAAATGTCTTTGTATTGAAAAGCCGGGGCGCCCATGGGTATCCCTAAAGCTTTGGCTTCATTGCTGCGTGCAATCACACAGCCGTCGTTATTTGATAAAATAACGACGGGTTTCCCCTCCCACTGCGGTTGAAAAACCCGTTCACAAGAAGCGTAAAAATTATTACAATCAACGAGTGCAAACATCTTTTCAAAAATACAGATTTAACAGTCGAGTTGTACCATTAATAGCACATTTTCCTCAATTAAATAAGCGAAAAAATAAGGAGGCTAAAGGAGGCACTAACATTAAATGTTGTAATTTTGTTTACTAGATTTGACATCATCCAAGACAAATGGATAAATATTCTTTTTTAAACGCTGCGCACACGGGTTATTTTGCGCAATTGTACGACCAGTATTTACAACAACCCGACAGTGTAGAGCCCAGTTGGCGGGCTTTTTTTCAAGGCTTTGATTTTGGGGTAGAAAACAGCAATGGTGCTGTGTACGATACAACAAGTGAAGTTCCTGAGCATTTACAGCGTGAATTTAAAGTGGTGCAATTGATTGACGCTTACCGTAAACGCGGTCACTTGTTCACCAAAACCAACCCAGTACGCGATCGAAGAACATACACTCCTAATTTAGCGATAGAAAACTTTGGTTTGACCAAAGCCGACTTAAATGAAGTCTTTAATGCAGGGGAGACCATGGGTATTGGTCCTTCTACTTTAACCAAAATAATTGAACACTTAGAGCAAATCTATTGCGATTCAATTGGGGTAGAATACATGTATATTCGCGATCCAGAAAAAGTCAACTGGATACAACAGCGACTCAACATCAATAATAATCATCCCTCATTTTCAGTTGAGCAAAAAAAGCACATATTAAAAAAGCTTAATCAAGCCGTTTCCTTTGAGAATTTCTTACACACCAAGTATGTAGGGCAAAAACGTTTTTCGTTAGAAGGAGGAGAGTCACTTATTCCAGCACTCGATGCAGTAATTGAAGCAGCGGCTGAGCAAGGAGTAGAAGAGTTTGTGATGGGAATGGCCCACCGAGGACGTCTCAACACACTCACCAATATTTTTGGAAAATCCAGCCGGGATATTTTCTCAGAATTTGACGGGAAAGATTATGAAGAGATAATTTTCGACGGAGATGTAAAGTATCACTTAGGGTGGACGTCTAAACGCACCACCGATACGGGCAAGAAAATCAACATGAATATTGCGCCAAACCCATCTCACCTCGAAACCGTTGGCGCAGTGGTAGAAGGGATTACACGTGCGAAGCTAGAAAAGAAGTACGATTTTAATACCAATAAAGTACTCCCCATCATTGTTCACGGAGATGCCGCTATTGCTGGACAAGGTTTGCCTTATGAAATAGTACAAATGGCACGCCTTAAGGGATATGGTACTGGTGGAACTGTGCATATAGTGGTGAACAATCAAATTGGATTTACAACCAACTACCTTGATGCGCGTTCCTCCACCTATTGTACAGACGTAGCTAAAGTAACCCTATCCCCTGTTTTACACGTCAATGCTGACGATGCAGAAGCAGTAGTGCACGCTACTTTATTTGCGCTTGATTATCGCATGACTTTTGGGCGTGATGTTTTCATTGATTTACTGGGGTACCGCAAATATGGACACAATGAGGGTGATGAACCACGATTCACCCAACCAAAACTTTACAAAGCCATTGCAAAACACAAGAACCCTCGTGATATTTATGCCGATCAATTGATCCAGCAAGGTATAGTAACAGCAGGGGAACTCAAGCAAATGGAGAAAGACTACAAAAATTCTCTAGAAGAAGACTTGGTGGATTCTCGCAAAATTGAGAAAACGGAAATCACTCCCTTTATGCAAGACGAGTGGAAAGGTTTTGAACGTGTTGACGAGACAAAAATGATGGAAACCGTCACAACTGCAGTCAGTGAGGATATCCTAACTAAAGTGGCAGCATCCATTACCGAATTACCTGCTGAAAAGAAGTTTTTACGCAAAATTGAAAAACTAATCGGGGATCGACGTCGCATGTTTTTTGAAGCAGATGCTATGGACTGGGCCATGGGAGAACTATTAGCCTACGGAAGTTTGATGGTTGAAGGACACGATGTGCGTATTTCTGGACAAGACGTAGAGCGCGGTACTTTTTCACATCGTCACGCTATTGTAAAAGCTGAGGAGTCTGAAGAAGAAACCATATTGCTTAACCATATACAAGAGGAACAGGGGCGATTACGGATTTATAATTCATTGCTATCAGAATACGGCGTATTAGGGTTTGACTATGGTTACGCTATGGCGAGTCCTGATGCTTTAACCATTTGGGAAGCACAGTTTGGTGATTTCTCCAATGGGGCGCAAATCATGATCGATCAATACATCTCTGCCGCAGAAGACAAATGGAAACTCCAAAATGGAATTGTACTGTTGTTGCCTCACGGTTATGAAGGTCAAGGGGCAGAACACTCTTCAGCCCGCATAGAACGTTATTTGCAGTTGTGTGCAAAGGACAATATGTTTGTTGCCAATTGTACTACCCCAGCCAATATGTTTCATTTACTTCGCCGTCAAGTAAAATCGAATTACAGGAAACCGCTTGTTGTGTTTACCCCCAAGAGCTTGTTACGCCACCCATTGGTAGTATCACCCGTTAAAGATTTCACTAATGGTAGCTTCAAAACCCTTATTGAGGATCATGAGGTTGCACCTGCAAAGGCGAAAAAATTGGTTTTTTGCTCAGGTAAATTCTATTACGACTTATTAAAACATCGTGAAGAATTAAAACGCGATGATGTTGCTTTGGTGCGTTTAGAACAATTATTCCCTTTACCTGTGAAAGAGATAAGAGCTCAGCTAGAACACTACAATAAGGTTACTGATGTGGTTTGGGCGCAGGAGGAACCGCGCAATATGGGAACGTGGTCTCACTTACTGTTGCACTTGCCAGAAGCTGCAAACTTCCGTCCTGCTACACGTCGTTTTTATGGAGCACCCGCAGCGGGAAGCGCTACACGTTCTGCAAAAAGACACCAAGAAGTCATTGATTACGTCTTTGACGAAACAAAAGATAACTTCATTCGAAAAATAAACTAATTCACTAAAGATACGTCCGATGATATTAGAAATGAAAGTCCCCTCACCAGGAGAATCGATTACCGAGGTAGAAATTGCCCAATGGTTGGTTGCAGACGGTGATTATGTTGAGAAAGACCAAGCCATTGCTGAGGTTGATTCTGACAAAGCTACCCTTGAACTTCCAGCAGAAGTAAGTGGAACCATTACCCTAAAAGCGGAAGAGGGAGATGCTGTTGAGGTTGGTCAAGTTGTTTGTCTAATTGATACAGACGGTCAACCCGTTGAAGGTGACGCGCCAGCCAAAGCGGAAGCAACACCTGATGAACCCGTTAAAGAAGCACCAGTAAGTGCTCCTGCTGCAACAACTACCTATGCTACAGGAACTGCCTCTCCTGCTGCGAAAAAAATTCTCAATGAAAAGGGAATCGATCCTGCCACTATTCAAGGGACAGGAAGAGACGGTAGAGTGACGAAACAAGATGCGATTGATGCTGTTCCCTCTATGGGTACACCTCCAGCACATGGAACACGCGATACTTCACGTAAAAAAATGTCCATGCTGCGCCGCAAAGTTGCAGAACGTTTGGTGAGTGCAAAAAATGAAACGGCCATGTTGACCACTTTCAATGAGGCAAACATGAGCCCTATTTTTGCTTTGCGTAATGAATACAAAGAAGCATTCAAGGAAAAACACGGTGTAGGCCTTGGTTTTATGAGTTTCTTCACCAAAGCTGTAGTGCGTGCTTTGCAAGAGTTTCCTGATGTAAACTCTATGATTGATGGTGATCATCAAATTAAGTTTGACTATTGTGATATTAGCGTTGCTGTTTCTGGTCCAAAAGGATTGATGGTTCCTGTGGTTCGCAATGCAGAAGGACTGTCGTTTAGAGGTGTTGAAGCTGAAATTAAACGTCTAGCAATTAGAGCACGAGATGGGCAAATTACAGTAGATGAAATGACGGGTGGTACATTTACAATCTCTAACGGAGGAGTATTTGGTTCCATGCTTTCTACTCCTATCATTAACCCTCCACAATCTGGAATTCTAGGAATGCACAACATTATAGAACGTCCAATAGCAGTAGATGGAAAAGTAGAAATTCATCCAATGATGTATTTAGCACTTTCTTACGACCATCGTATTGTAGACGGTAGAGAATCAGTTGGTTTCTTGGTTGCTGTAAAAGAAGCACTCGAAAATCCAGTTGAGCTATTAATGGACAACGATCCTAAGAAAGCACTAGAACTTTAGTTCTAGTTCACAACATACTTTAAAAGGCAGTTTGGTTAAGGCTAAACTGCCTTTTGTCTTTCATTGTAATGTAAAGTAAGATTAAGTAGTTGACGTACTACACTTTTAGTTTTAGGCTTCTTCTAGCATAATCAATGACTCCATTATGCTGTTGCAATAAATCTGCACCAATAATACCGTCAATAGGGGATTCTCCTTGTTCTTTAAAAGCAGTATTAATTGGTTGCATATCAATCAACATAAACTCTAGTTGGGCTAGCACTTGGCTTTTATAGCTCAAGCTACTTTTATTACTTGCTTGCGCACTCAATTTTTCATTGCCTGCCCCTGTCATTGGTTGCGGGTAACCTGCGATTGATAAGCTGAACTGTTTGGCCAACCCCTCGTCCATGCAACTATTAGAGGCTCCTGTGTCAATTAAAAAAACGCCTTCTTGACCATTAACCTCAAAGTCACCGAGCAGATGCTGGCTGCTGGTTAATCGCAGCTCAATTTCTATTTCATAGGGAGAATTAAACACTGGTATTGTTTGCGGCTAAAGATACTCAATTGAACTGTAAGCAATGAGAAAACACTATTTTTGCGGCATGAAAATGATTGATACCCATACTCATTTATATGTAGAGGCCTTTGACGAGGACCGCGAGGCAGCAATTGCAGCTGCAATGGCCGAGGGCGTAACAAACTTTTATCTTCCTGCGATAGACAGTCAGTACACACAACGCATGTTAGAATTAGAAAAGGCCTATCCAGAAAATATCCATTTAATGATGGGGTTACACCCAACTTATGTAAAAGAAAATGTTGCAGAAGAGTTGGCCCATGTTGAAGAACAACTTGCTCAACATCGATATTATGCCGTTGGTGAAATTGGAATAGATCTGTATTGGGACAAAACGTATTTAAAACAGCAACAACAGGCGTTCGATCAACAAATAAAATGGGCAAAAGCACGAAAACTCCCCATTGTGATTCACTGTAGAGATGCTTTTGAGGAAGTTTTTGATGTACTGGAACAAAATAAGGGAGAAGATTTACACGGAATTTTTCATTGTTTCACCGGTACTAAGACAGATGCTGAGCGAGCACTTGGTTATAATCTAAAGTTAGGAATTGGTGGTGTAGTGACCTTTAAAAATGGAAAAATAGATCAATTCTTACAGGACATCCCCCTAAGCGAAATTGTTCTAGAAACTGATGCTCCCTACTTAGCCCCCGTTCCCCACCGTGGAAAACGAAATCAAAGCGCCTACTTAACGTTGATTGCCAAAAAACTGGCCGAGGTTTATGGCAAAACCATGGAGGAGATTGCTGAGCAGACAACTAAAAATGCAAATGGCGTTTTTTTAAGTAATAATTTCTAAGGAAGCTTTTTTTTTCGTTATTTCGGTGCAAATTAGAGAGGTGGCCGAGTGGTCGAAGGCGCACGCCTGGAAAGTGTGTATACGTCAAAAGCGTATCGAGGGTTCGAATCCCTTCCTCTCTGCGTCAAAAAAACCCTTGTGAAAGCAAGGGTTTTTTCATTGATCAAATATACCATTGTTGCTATCTCTTTTCATTGTTCGTGATGACACCCTAATTTTCTTCTTTCTGTTTTTAAAGGTTAATTATTGAAAATAAGTACATAAAAAGGATGAAATTCATTTATACGTTGCTACAAAGTATGCTTATTTACTTTATTTCGCTGGGCATTGATTTAGAATTATTTTTAATTAAAAGCTCAATAAGCCGTTGAAATAAGAAAATAAACCACGTATAATTATTAGATCCGTTATTTATTTAACAATGTGTAAACTTGAACACATTAATACAACATTAAGTTGTATTTTTATGTAAACCATAAACTAATTTAATGTGTACAACAAAGCAATACTTTTTATTACCAATACTGCTTTCTCGTTATTATAAAACTAGGGGTCAGTTCACACTATCCTGCTTAAATGACATTGTAAATGGATGGCTGCATCATGCAACCATAGATAAAGCTATTTGGTCCCATAGTAGCACTAATACCTATTTGAACAAAATTTAAGATTTAGATGACGAAGATTAGACGACTAATATTGTTAACTGTTGCTTTTCCAGCCATTGTTTTTGCACAAGCAATGAAATCTACACTTGCACTACAAGGCGGATCTACTCAAATCAATGGCGTATATGTATCTCACACAATTGGCCATGTAGTAACGGGGGGTTCATTTTCAATAGGTAAAAGCAAAGTCATTCAGGGGTTTGAGTATATGCTTAAGTATAAACGAATAGAGCAAGACGTTGAGCAGATACTCACGAAAAATCAGCACCAATTTTTTATTACACCCAATCCATTTATGAATTACATAACCATACAAGGTGAATCCATCGAATACCCTTTGGAGGTTCATGTTTTTGATGTTTTAGGAAGGCTTATTATACGTCAAAAGATTAATGATTTAAATGAAAATAAAATTGACGTTAGTCAATTAAGTCAATCAAAATAC
>WTJU01000106.1 GCA_011526285.1 Candidatus Arcticimaribacter sp. | reverse complement strand
GAAACCTTTGATATGATTGGGATAAGGCATAATTTAAGATGGAGTAAATCGGGGTGTTTTGTAGGGGTATGAAGGGGGATAGAGGGGTGTTAGTCTAAACTTCAGTACATTTACGGTGAGTAAAGAATAATTTAGTAAAGCTTAGTAATCTTTATTCTTCTGTGATTGGACTTGTGTGCAAATAGTGTGCAAGTGAAGAAACAAAAAAAGGACTACATCTCTGTAATCCCTTTTTTTATAAGGGTGGAAGATCGGTCTCGAACCGACGACCTCCTGAACCACAATCAGGCGCTCTAACCAACTGAGCTACAACCACCGTTTGGAGGGCAAATTTAAACTATTTTTTTATGTTCGACAACCCTAGAAAAAAAATGTTTAGTGCAACTGATCGAAGTTAGTAATCAACGGAGTACGTTCAACAGTAAAGCCTTCAGCAGCGTCTACACCTGCAAGACGTCCAAGATTTTGAGCGCGATAACGCACGCTATCTAAAAAATTTTTACTGCTAATAGGTGTAGCGGGTTCATCGCTCTTTTCATCGTAAAATTGACTTGCATAGGCATTAATCGCTTCTATTTTCTTGTCAAGAAAACCAGAAATATCAAACACTATGTCTGGCGTAATTTCTTTCCACTGAATGTAATGATAAACCCTTGCAGGACGCCAAGCAGTTTGAGCCTCTCCTGCTGAATTATTTGTTTCGATTTTGGTTAAACCAGACAAGAAACACGCATCGCTCACTAACTGACTTCCTTTAGCATGATCAATATGACGATCGTCGATAGCGTTACAAAGTACAAGTTCTGGTTGGTGTTCACGAATAAGTTTGATTATTTCTAATTGGTGCGGTTCATTATTTACAAAAAAACCGTCTCTAAAACCCAGGTTCTTTCGAAACTTCACCCCCAATAGTTCTGCTGCTAGCGCGGCTTCTTTGTCTCGAATAGAGGCAGATCCGCGTGTCCCCAACTCTCCTCTCGTAAGATCAATTAAGCCCACGTTTTTCCCATCAGCCACAGCTTTGGCTATGCTACCACCACAACCCAGCTCAATATCATCTGGATGGGCTCCAAAAGCTAAAATATCAACCTTCATTTGCTGCGCCTTCTAGGGCTTGATTTAAATCGTTTATTAGGTCTTCAACATGTTCTATTCCAACAGAAAAGCGCACCAATTGATCCGTAATTCCTTGTTTCTTACGCCCCTCTGGAGTAAGTAATTTATGTGAAGTAATGGCAGGAATTGTAATGGTACTCTCTACTCCTGCAAGGCTCACCACTGGCTGAATAATTTTCAAACTTTTCTCAAAAGTTGTTCGATGAATGTTCGCTTTTAACGCAAAAGACATCATCCCTGTAAAGCCTTTCATTTGTTTTTTCGCTAGTGAATGATCTGGGTGTGAACTTAGTCCCGGATAATGTACTTTTTCAATGGCATGATGTTGTTCTAGGTAGGAAGCTAAAGTCAAGGCATTTTCATTTTGCTGCCTCACCCTTATCGAAAGGGTTTTTATACTGCGTTCTAAAAGCCAAATCGATAAATCACTCAAATTCCCACCCAAACTCTTGGCCACCGCAAAAATCTTTTCCATGTGGGCAGAAGAACACGCGACTGCTCCTGCTAAAATATCGCTGTGTCCGCCTAAATATTTGGTAGCAGAGTGCAACACGATATCAATTCCAAAAGCAATGGGGTTTTGATTTACAGGTGAAGCAAAAGTATTGTCAATCATACTCACCAAACTGTTATTTTTAGCCAATTGTGCAATCGCTTCTAGATCTACTATTTTCATTAGAGGATTACTGGGAGACTCTACATAAAGAACTTTGGTGTTTGCCTGTATTTTGGCCTCAAAATCATGTGCAGAGAGTCCTTCTGTAAAGCTGTATTCTATCCCATAATTTTCAAAGTGTTCTACCACTAAATTTGTGGTTCCTCCATACAAGTCATTTTGCAACACCACATGATCTCCTTTCTTTAAAAAAGCGAGAAGCGCAGTAGAAATAGCTGCCATCCCTGAGCCAAAAATAAGTCCTCGCTCTGCTCCTTCTAGAGCAGCTATTTTTTCGGCCAAACCAACTTGATTGGGCGTGTTAAAATAGCGTGGATAACGATCCGTCTCTTCATATGAATAGGCAGTGGCCATATACAAAGGAGAAATTGCTCCTTTATACAGGGTGTCTTTTAGCTGACCTTCATGCACGCATTGCGTCTCAAACTTGTTGTTTTTCATTGCGCTATTCTGTAATCCAAGCAATAATTTCTTCGTCTTTTGGAGAAGTACGTGGAGATATAACCTTTTCAACTACTCCTTCTTCATTCACAAGGTATTTTTGAAAATTCCAAGTTACTTTAGAATCCATTACTCCGTTTTTATCCTTTTGCGTTAGAAAAACGTATACAGGATGCATGTCTTTCCCTTTAACGTCTATTTTCGCCATCATTGGGAAAGTAACTCCGTAATTACGTTCACAAAAAGCAGCAATTTCTTCATTAGAACCCGGTTCCTGTGCTAAGAAATTATTTGCAGGAAAACCAACAATTACAAACGAATCAGAACCGTATTCTTCATAGAGTGCCTGTAGCTCTTTGTATTGCGGAGTTAATCCGCATTTTGAAGCCGTGTTAACGACCATTACTTTTTTCCCTTTGAGGGTAGAAAAATCAAACGCTTCTCCTTCAAGCGCTTCAACGGTAAATTGATGTAAAGTTTGTTCCATAGAATTTTGAGCATAAATAGAGCCACAAAGAAGCCCTAAAAATAATAGAAGTTTGTGTTTCATAGCATGTTCGTTTTATTACGAATGCTGCAAATTAAAGGAAGCTTGACTATTTGGCAAATCTAAAATGTGAATTTATACTAACTCAGCCGACAAGCCTTCCTCTAAGAGAAGAAGACAACGTGGTTTCAAGTCGTCATAGGCTCCTGTTTTCACAACACATTTTCCATGGTAATGGACAATATAGGCGCATTGTTCGGCTTGTTCAGCTGTTTGATCACAAATACGAATGAGGCAACGAATCACGTGATCAAATGTATTCACATCGTCATTGTGCAACACAATTTGATGCTCTTTAGCGGTTTGTACCTCAACTTCTTCCTCAAATGCAACTTCTGGGGATTCCATATCAACGTTTAAAATGAGCAGCTACCCAATTGTCTTTATTTTGAAAATCAACAAGCTTAAGACCGTATTGATTGGCCTTAGACTCAATTGCAGGAATGTCTTGGGTGAAAAATCCGCTTAAGAACAAAGAACCATCTTCTTTTAATTGTTCAGCATAGAGTGGAATATCCAAAAGCAAAACATTCATGTTAATATTTGCCAATATTGTATTGAATTCTTTTGGTGGGATTTGACTTCTATCGCCTTCTGCTGGAGTAATGTTTTTGCAACCGTTAGTAGCTATATTCTCTACTGTATTTTGATAGCACCAAGGTTCTACATCAATGGCATTTATACTTACTGCGCCAAGTTTCTCTGCTAGAATAGCCAGTACACCAGTACCGCAACCCATGTCAAGAAGCGAATGCCCTTTGGGTGGATGTTGCAGTAAATAATTTAGCATCATGTAGGTCGTTTGATGATGCCCAGTACCAAAACTCATCTTGGGGGTAATTACCAACTCGTAGGGAACATCAATTGGGTCGTGAAAATGAGCGCGCACAGCGCATTTATCTTCAATCACTATGGGCTGAAAATCGGATTCCCAAACTGCATTCCAATTTTCAGGGGGGATAGCCAATAGGCTCCAACCAATATCAAAACCATTTTCACTTAAGGGATAGAGGGCATCTAGCAAATCAGGAGTCCAATCGCTTTCTTGAATGTATGCCTCAAGGCCGTGCTCGCGCTCAATAAAACTTTCAAAGCCCAGTTCACTGAGTACAGCTAAAACAACCTCACGTCCGCTTTCTACGGGTTGTATTGTTAAGTTAAGTTGAATGTAAGTAACTGCCATTTATCTAGATGGATTGAACAATGGCAAAAAAGTCATCGGCATTTAATGCTGCACCTCCAATGAGTCCGCCATCAACATCTGGCTTGGAAAAAATCTCTTGTGCATTAGCAGGCTTTACACTACCTCCGTATAAAATCGATACATTATCTGCCACTGCCTCACCATATACTTTTTCAATAAGACTACGAATAAACGCGTGCATTTCTTGGGCTTGTTCTGGTGAAGCGGTTTCTCCCGTTCCAATGGCCCAAACCGGTTCATACGCTAAAACAATTGTTTTCCAGGCAGCAGCCTCTAGGTGAAATAACCCTTTCCGCAATTGGCGCTCTACTACTTCAAAATGTCTTTCTGCTTTTCGGTCTTCGAGCTCTTCCCCAAAACAAAAGACAACCTCCATGTCATGCGTAACGGCTGTACTCACTTTTTCTGCTAAAGCTTCGTCGGTTTCATTAAAATAAGCGCGACGTTCTGAGTGACCTAGAATCACTGAATTTACACCAACGCTTTGCAGCATAGAGGCAGAAATTTCCCCAGTGTACGCACCGTTTTCGGCTTGATGCATGTTTTGTCCAATTACTTCTATTGCTGAGTCGCTAAGTGCTTCAACTGCATGGGAAAGGTGAATGGAAGTTGGAGCAATTTTAACTGCTACCCCACTAAAGCTACCTTTAGTGCTTAAAGCAGCAATTAATGCTTCTGTTTCCGTTTTGTTATTGTTCATTTTCCAGTTCCCTGCGACGATTTTTTTTCTCATGAATTTAATTTAAAATGGGTTTGCTTTTGGGTCGATGTAAATATAAAGGAAATCAACCAAGATATTGATGATCACAAATAAACTTGCAATAACTAAAACTGCTCCCATAACAACAGGTATATCTAAGGTATTGAGTGCAGTTACAATTTCTTTTCCTACCCCACGCCAACCAAAAATATATTCAACAAATACTGCTCCAGCAAGCATAGAGGCAAACCAACCAGACACAGCAGTTATTACGGGATTGAGTGTATTTTTTAATGCATGACGATAAACCACTTGAATGGCACTTAAGCCTTTGGCATAGGCTGTTTTAATGTATTCTTGCTGTAAAACATCTATCAGTCCCGAGCGGACCAACTGAACTATCACTGCAATTGGACGAATTCCTAAAACAAATGCAGGCAACAATAGGTTTTTTAGTTGTAGGTGGTGTGCTTCGCCAAAATCATCCATTTCATATAAGCTCCCGGTCATATTAAGTCCCGTAAAATCAGCCAATACATGACCAAAAATCCAGGAGAAGATAATGGCGCTAAAAAAGGAAGGTAAACTCATGCCTAGCGTACTAAAAAACACTAGAAAACGATCTAGACTTGAACCTTTATAATAGCCTGCCAATACCCCCAGAAAAAGTCCCAAGAAAACGGCTAGGCTTATAGAAGAGAGGGCTAATATGAATGTATTGGGTAAAGTTTCTTTAATGATGGTACTTACCTTTTTCCCTTGTCGTTGGTAGGAGGTTCTTAAATAAGGCCATTTTAGGGCCAATATGGTGTTTCCCAGAGTAAAGCGGTATCCGCTGTACTTCTCAGAACTATAAAAATTTAGGGTTTGTGGAGTAGTGTTGTGAATGGAAAGAGGTGAAATATCATTTAAAAAATAAAGATATTGCTGGTAGACGGGTAGATCAAAACCATATTTCTGTTGAATTTTTAAGCGTTGTTCTTCCGAAGCATTTTGGTCGAGCATCATTTGGGCAGGGTCTCCCAAAACATTGAAGAGAAAAAAAACTACAGTTGCAACGCCCAACAAGGTTAACAGTCCACTACTTCCTTTTTCTAATGCAACTGCTAACATGTCTAACTATCCAAATGAATTAGTGCAAATACAGCATAATTAATCATGTCTTGATAATTGGCGTCTAACCCTTCACTTACCAATGTTTTTCCTTGATTGTCTTCAATTTGCTTAACCCGTAAGAGTTTCTGTAAAATAAGGTCTGTAAGCGAACTTACACGCATGTCACGCCATGCTTCACCATAATCGTGATTTTTAGCTAACATTAAGGATTTTGTCTGGTCCAAATGTTTGTCATACAACGCAAGTGTTTCCTTAGGGGTTAAATCAGGTTGATCAGCCACTCCTTTCTCCAGTTGTACTAAAGCCATTATGCAATAGTTAATAATCCCCATAAATTCACTTTCTTGGCCTTCTTCTACCTTTTGTTCTGCAAGGCTTTGAATACTTCGAATACGCTGGGCTTTAATGAATATTTGATCGGTGAGAGAGGGTAATCTAAGGATGCGCCATGCTACTCCGTAATCAATCATTTTCTTCTCAAACAAAGCACGGCAAGAAGCAGTAATTTGTTCATAATGCGCAAGGGTGGGAATCATTCAACCGTTATTTTGTGTAAATTTCGGAGAATTATTTAAGTCTATCAAATTCACCCTACGAAATTTATTTCAAGTACACTTATGACAGTGAATTGCAACGGTACGTTATTGGATTTAACTCAACCCAAAGTAATGGGCGTTCTTAACCTAACACCAGACTCTTTTTATGATGGCGGACAACACAACCATTTAGACTCCGCTTCGAAACAATGTGAAAAAATGTTAGAAGAAGGCGCCGATTTTATTGATTTGGGCGCCTACAGCTCACGTCCTGGTGCCGACAATGTTTCCGAAAACGAAGAACAAAACCGTTTGCTCCCAGTCTTAGAAAACCTTTTGAAACAGTTTCCCGAAGCCTTATTTTCAATCGACACTTTTCGCTCCCAAGTAGCAAAAGAAGCACTTGACCGAGGTGCGCACATGATCAATGATATTTCTGCTGGTAATTTAGACGCAAAAATGTTAGCTACTGTGGGAAAATATTCTGTACCCTACATAGCAATGCACATGCAAGGCACCCCGCAAGACATGCAAAATGCACCCCACTACAACGATCCATTTGCAGAAATTGCACAGTTCTTCTCAGAAAAAATTCAAGCCTGCTATGCCGCAGGAATCAACGATGTAATTTTAGACCCAGGTTTTGGATTTGGAAAATCAATTCAACACAACTACCATCTCCTCAAACGATTTGAATATTTACAACAATTTAACATTCCGGTATTAGCAGGGGTTTCGAGAAAATCAATGATCTATAAAACCCTTGACACCACACCAGAAGAAGCTTTAAACGGTACTACTGTTTTACATACTGTGGCCTTAATGAAAAAAGCACAACTCCTCCGTGTTCACGATGTTAAAGAAGCCAAAGAATGTGTTCATCTCTTGGCGCAACTCCAATAGATTTTTTTTATTTTTATACAAAAACCACCCTTGAACAACAACCTCAGTTTCCTAGAGTTTAATTTTGTTGATGTACTAGACATAGTTCTAGTGGCTGTATTGTTGTTCTATATGTATAAATTGGTACGCGGTACCGTTGCCATTAATATATTTCTTGGGATTGTTATCATTTACTTTGTCTACCAACTCACCGTAACCCTCAATATGAATGTATTGAGTAACATTCTTGGAAATTTCATTAGCGTTGGGTTTTTTGCCCTCATTGTTGTTTTTCAGCAAGAAATTCGAAAATTTTTACTCTTACTTGGGTCGACAAACTACACAAGTCGAAAAAGCTTTTTACGGTATTTCAACTTTTTAAATTTAGAAGAAGAACAACTTGTTCAACTCGACTTGACCCTCTTTGCTAACGCCTGCGAAAAAATGGCCTCTGATAAAACTGGCGCTATAATAGTCTTAGAACGCAGTAACAATCTGGATTTTGTGAAAAGCACAGGCGATGAAACTAACATTGATTTAAGCCCACAAATCTTAGAAAGTATATTCTACAAAAACAGTCCCTTGCACGATGGTGCTGTAATCTTAAAAGGCAATACCATCACAGCCACACGTGTAGTGCTCCCAGTTTCAGAATCTACAGTAATTCCAACACGCTATGGACTTCGCCACAAAGCTGGTCTTGGAATATCTGAAAGAACCGATGCATTGGTTGTAGTCATTTCTGAACAACGAGGAGAAATGATTTACATCAAAGATGGAGAATTTAAAAAATACACAACAGCAGAAAAATTGAAGCGTGCCCTCTCAGAAGATTTGCGCCTCTAAACCAGTGTTTCTTGGCTAAATTGCAATTGATGTAGTTTTTGATACGCCCCACCCTCTTTCTGCAACAAGTCCTCGTGTGAACCCATTTCTACGATCTCACCTTGATCCATAACAATAATTCGATCGGCCTTTTTTATGGTCGCTAATCGGTGTGCAATAACGATAGACGTTTTGTCTTTTGTAATTCTATCCGTAGCTTTTTGAATTAACTCTTCTGAAAAAGTATCGATAGAAGAAGTAGCTTCATCAAGCACTAAAATCGTGGGATTCGCCATATAGGCACGTAAAAAAGCGATGAGTTGGCGTTGCCCTGCCGAGAGCATTACACCGCGTTCTTGCACGTTATAATCATACCCACCCGGAAGCGACTGAATAAATTTATGTACCCCTATAGCCTTTGCCGCATCAATGACATTTTCTTTAGATAGCGAAGGGTTGTAAAGGGTGATGTTGTTAAAAATAGAATCAGCAAACAAGAAAACATCTTGCATGACCAAAGCCACATGATTTCGCAAGAAGTTTAAGGGGTAATCGCGAATGGAAGTACCATCTATTTTGATGTCTCCTTGCTCAAACTCATAAAAGCGGGTAATGAGGTTAATTAGGGTAGACTTTCCAGCACCTGTAGCGCCAACAATAGCCACAGTCTCCCCAGGCTTAACATTCAACGAAATTCCCTTTAACACTTCTTCTCCAGGTAAATAAGAAAATCGAAGATTCTCAATGTCAATTTTTCCTTCCAATTCATTCAGCTGAACATTCCCGTTATCGACAATTTTACTTTCTGTTGCGATAATTTTAAACACACGATCTGCGGCGACCATTCCCATTTGTAGCGTGTTAAACTTATCGGCAATTTGACGAAGCGGACGAAACAACATCTGTGAAAGTTGAATAAATAAGAACAAAGTTCCTAGAGAAATACTTCCTCCGTTAAGTGTATTAAATCCTCCGTACCATACCAATAATCCAATTGTAACAGAAGTTGAAATTTCTGCCACTGGAAAGAAAATAGAATTAAACCAAACTGTTTTTAACCAGGCTTTTTTATGACGATTATTAATCGCATCAAACGTATTTTGCTCAATATCTTCTCGCCCAAACAACTGCACTATTTTCATTCCACTAATACGCTCTTGAACAAAGGTGTTCAAGTTTGCAATTTCTTTGCGCACTTCTTCAAAAGCTTTTTTCATGGATTTTTGAAAAACACGTGTAGCATAAAGAATTACGGGGAGTACTGAAAATACAATCAACGACAACTTCCAATTCATGTAGAGCATAACAAAAATGACCAATCCCATTTTTAAAAAGTCGGCAATAATCATGAATAAACCTTGACTAAAAATACTGGCTATGGTTTCTATATCGTTCACCGCGCGTGTGACCAAACGACCAACCGCAGAGGTATCGAAATAGGCCATTTTAAAATGAATGAGTTTATTGAATAGTGTTGCACGTAGGTCTTTAACAATCATTTGCCCTAACCAGTTGGCGAAGTAAACAAATACATACTGAAAAATTACCTCCAACAACAAGGTGCCCAACATAATTAAAATAAAAACCAATAGGCCTTCATATAATCTTGGTGTAATGTAATCGTCTACCGCTACCTTAAGTAAATAAGGCGTTAGGGTAGAAAAAGCAGACAGTAGAATGGCCGAAACCATAACCAAATAATAATACCCTTGGTAAGGCTTAGCAAAGGCCATTATTTTGCTGAATAACGCACGATCAAACAAACTTACTTTCTCTTTCTTCATTTTTTATATATGCGTTCTGGGTAGTGAATTTCAGTGAGATACAAACCACAAGCTGGAACAGAATAGCCCGCCTCTCCTCTTTCTTTACTTTGAATGATTTGGTGCATAGCTTCAACACTAATTTTACCTTTACCTACCTCTAGTAGTGTTCCAACAATGGCGCGAACCATATTTCGTAAAAACCGATTGGCGGTAATGGTAAAGATAGCGCCTTGGTCTATCCTTTCCCAACGTGCGTAGGAGATATCACATAAAAAGGTTTTAACATCAGAATGTTTTTTTGCAAAAGATTCAAAGTCAGTGTATTCTAATAAAATTTGGGCAGCAGCGTTCATTCGTTCCACATCTAAATTGGTGGGGATTTGATAGTGCAATACTTGTTTGAACGGGTGTTTTTGAAACCCTAAGTGATATTGATAGGTTCGTGCAGTAGCATCAAATCGTGCATGTGCATCATCTAAAACAGGTTTCAAACTATGAATTGCAATATTCTCATCTAAATAACGATTGAGAAGATGTGCTAAGTTAGCTTCTTTTTCCTGCGAAAGTTCAACGTCAAAATGCGCCACCATGGTTTGCGCATGAACACCCGTATCGGTACGTCCAGCCCCCGTTACTGCAATATCTTGTCGCAAAAGCGTGCTTAGTGCTTCTTCTAAGGTTTGCTGCACACTAGGTGCATTGGGTTGACGTTGCCAACCGTGATAAGGAGTTCCATTGTATGCAAAAGTGAGAAAATAGCGCACTGCACAAAGATATTAGAAACTCCTTTCTCCTGCCAAAAGATCAGCAATGAGATTCGATTGCATTTTTAATACTGTGGGCTTCACTTCTTGAATGGGTAGCAAAGACCTCTGCTGTTAAAGGACCTTTTACAACCTTAATGACATATACTTTCTTCATGAATAAATAAACACCCAAGAAAACGATCCATACAATTGCATTGGATATGTTTGTCCAATGAAAGCCTTCAAAATAACCTATGGCTAGCTGACTGATAATCATCAACGGTGCGAGGATAATTGAAAAGTATTTACGGTATAAATCAGAATACACATTTATTTCAGTGACTTGAGAATAGCGGATGTCTTTAAAAACATGGTCTTCTTGATAACGATAGCGCAAACCATCAGCTTGAAGAATCAGTACAGAATCGTGGGGAGTTTTTGCAGTATATTGCATGGTAATAACATTTGAGAACGCAAAAGTTAATGAAAAAAATTTTATTGCTTTCTGATACCCACGGGCATTTGGATGATCGTATGTTGGTCTACGCAAAAACAGCCGATGAAATCTGGCATGCAGGAGACATTGGAAATCTAAAGGTAACCGATACCTTGGCGAAAATAAAACCCCTAAGGGCTGTCTACGGAAATATTGACGGAGCAGCAGCAAGAGTTCAATTTCCAGAAAACAACCGCTTTTCGTTAGAGGGAGTAAATTTTTTAATTACACACATCGGCGGCCCAGCAGGAAAGTACACCCAAAGGGTGAGAGAATTAATAGAAATAGATACACCTGATGTGTTTATATGCGGACATTCGCACATATTAAAAGTGATGCAAATCAAAAGTAAGCGCCTATTGCACCTTAACCCAGGTGCGGCGGGAATTCAAGGTTTTCACCAAATGCGCACCATGCTGCGTTTTGAAGTAGCGCAGGGAAAACTGCAAAATATGGAGGTAATCGAACTTGGGAAACGAGCTAAAGCACTAGCGCAAACGGTCAATAGAGCGAATTAACGCCTCATCTTTCTTGATGTACTTATTGGCAAGAAGAAGCATTGCCTCTCCTACAAAGGCAAGGCCCAGATCTGGTAGGTAGAGCGAGAAATGCTGATTGGTTTGAACGATGAAATAGACCAATGCCCCCCAATAGAGTGAAAAGAACACCCAAACCACTTGATTCACCCGTATCTGGCGCATGCGATGGTTATACAAGAAAATATTCACGAAGACAATAAGCGTAAACACCAGCGGTAATTGATTCAAGACAGCAGCTTGTTCGCCAAAAGCGGTGGTTAGTAAAGAAAGTTCTACTGGGAAAAGGAAAAAATTTCCTGCGCTCACCCCGCAAAAAACAAGTAAGAAAAGAGTTTGTAGGCGTTGTATCATCTTTTTTATTCAAAATTAATCGTTTTTAAATTTTCAACAGGTTTTTTTTGTAATATTGTACAGCAGGGAACACTTCATCCTGCCATTTTCAAAAAAAATTTACTCAAAATACTCTTTAGAGTTTACAACAGCACATGTACGAAATTTCAACGCTAAAGGAAAAGAAATTAGCAGATTTGCAAGAAATCGCAAAAAAAATCGGGCTCAAACGCACTACGGGTCTAAAAAAACAAGACCTCATCTACCAGATTATTGACTATGTTTCGGCCAATCCGCAGGAAGACGAAAAACCAGCAAAAGAAGAAGGTCAAAAAAAGAAACGCCCAGAAAAAAAAGAGCGTTTGGGTAAGGCTAAAGAGAATAGCAACGAGCCCAAAGAAAGAAAGGCTGAAGGAGAAAAAGAACAGCAAAAAACAGAACAACACAACGAGCGTTCAAACCAGAAAAACCATCAGCACCAACATCAGCATAACCAAAAGCACAAGCATAAAAACCGCAACAACAAACACGAAGTCAACCACAATAAAGACAACCGCAACCGTTATCGGGAACCAGATTATGAGTTTGATGGAATCATAGACACTGAGGGAGTTTTAGAAATAATGCCAGAAGGCTATGGCTTCCTTCGTTCATCTGACTATCACTACCTCTCTTCCCCTGATGACGTTTATGTATCACAATCACAAATTCGTTTATTTGGACTAAAAACTGGAGATACAGTTTTAGGAACAGTACGTCCTCCCAAAGAAGGAGAAAAGTATTTCCCTTTAATTAAAGTCAATAGAATAAATGGGCAAGACCCCAAAGTGGTACGTGACCGTGTAGCTTTTGAACACCTTACGCCACTTTTCCCACAAGAAAAGTTCAAGCTAGCAGAAAAACAAAGCACCATATCTACTCGCATTATCGACCTCTTTTCTCCCATTGGTAAAGGACAACGTGGAATGATTGTTTCGCAACCAAAAACAGGGAAAACCATGTTGTTAAAAGATGTGGCCAATGCAATTGCTGCCAACCATCCTGAAGTATATCAAATCATACTTCTCATTGACGAACGCCCTGAAGAGGTTACCGACATGCAACGCAACGTAAAAGGAGAAGTTGTTGCGTCTACTTTTGATGAGCCAGCAGATCGTCATGTTAAAGTGGCCAATATCGTATTAGAAAAAGCCAAGCGTTTGGTTGAGTGCGGGCACGATGTTGTTATATTGCTTGACTCTATAACGCGTTTGGCACGTGCATACAACACCGTGCAGCCAGCTTCAGGTAAAATTTTAAGTGGTGGTGTTGATGCCAATGCATTGCATAAACCCAAACGTTTCTTTGGTGCGGCACGTAATATTGAAAATGGAGGATCACTTTCCATTATTGCCACAGCACTAACAGAAACAGGTTCAAAAATGGACGAAGTTATCTTTGAAGAATTTAAAGGAACAGGAAATATGGAACTTCAACTGGATCGTAAGATTTCAAACCGTAGAATTTTCCCGGCCATAGACCTAATATCTTCTAGCACACGACGTGATGACATTCTATTAGATGAAAACACAGTACAACGCATGTGGATTATGCGCAAATATCTTGCAGACATGAATCCTGTTGAAGCCATGGAGTTCATCAATGACCGTTTCAAGAAAACAGTAAATAACGAAGAATTTTTAATTTCCATGAATTCATAAGCTCATGGAAATAAAGCAAAAAAAAAGCGTTCGTTTACCGAACGCTTTTTTTTGTCTAAAATATTTTAACTAGAGTGCAGCTACGTGCTTAGTTAATTTTGATTTCAAGTTCGCTGCTTTATTGGCGTGAATAATGTTTTTCTTTGCCAATTTATCTAACATAGAAATTACAGAAGGTAGTTGTGCACTAGCCTCTTTCTTGTCAGTCAACTCACGTAAGCGACGCATAGCGTTACGTGTGGTTTTGTGTTGAAAACGATTACGAAGACGTTTTTTGTCGTTCGAACGGATTCTCTTTAATGCAGATTTGTGATTTGCCATCTAATTTTATTTAGTAGCCCGTAGGGGAATCGAACCCCTCTTTCCAGGATGAAAACCTGGCGTCCTAACCGATAGACGAACGGGCCAAAATTTTACGATTGCAAATCTAAAACTAATTCGTTGATTCTGCAATGCATTTTAAAGAAAAATTTGTTTTTTTTCCTTTCGAATTATCTACTAGGCATTTAGCTTAATAGGCCTTGGCAAAGAGTACTCTTTTGGTTGATTTATTCCCTGAAAAAACACAGCTCCCCTCCTCCTCTTTCGCAGTATAAGGTATACACCGAATGGTGGCTTTTGTCGCTTGTTTAATGGCTTCCTCTGTCGCAGCAGTTCCATCCCAATGCGCAGCTATAAATCCACCCTTATCTTCTAATACTTTTTTAAACTCTTCAAAACTATCAACTGCTGTTATGTGTTCATCTCTAAAGCGTAAGGCTTTAGCAAACAACGTCTGCTGAATTTCTTCTAACAAAGAAGGAATTAACGAACTGAGTTGGTCTTGTGGAACAAAACTTTTTTCTAAAGTGTCACGCCGTGCTAATTCTACTTGTTGTTTTTCTAAGTCTTTTGGCCCAATGGCTATGCGCAATGGCACCCCTTTTAATTCATAGTCGTTAAACTTAAATCCTGGTTTCACATTATCCCTATCATCAAACTTAACGGATACTCCTTGTTTTTCTAGCTCTGACTTGATTTTATTTGCGATACCTGCAATTTCGTCCAGCTGCTCTTTGCCTTTGTATATAGGTACAATTACCACTTGTATAGGCGCTAAATTAGGCGGTAAAACCAATCCGTTATCGTCGCTATGCGTCATAATTAACGCACCCATCAAGCGGGTTGAAACTCCCCATGATGTTGCCCATACATGATCTAACCCTCCTTCTGAGGTGGCAAATTTCACATCAAAAGCCTTGGCAAAATTTTGTCCAAGAAAATGAGAAGTACCCGCTTGCAGCGCCTTTCCATCTTGCATTAAAGCTTCAATGCAATGCGTATCTTCGGCACCTGCAAAACGTTCACTCTCTGTTTTGATTCCTTTAATAACAGGAATGGCCATAAAGTTCTCAACAAAATCTGCATATAGATTATTGATCAACAAGGTTTCATCAAGTGCTTCCTGTTCTGTAGCGTGAGCAGTGTGTCCTTCTTGCCATAAAAATTCTGCTGTACGTAAAAACAAACGTGTACGCATTTCCCATCGCACTACATTGGCCCATTGGTTAATGAGTATTGGTAGGTCACGATACGATTGAATCCAGTTTTTATAGGTATTCCAAATTATAGCTTCACTGGTAGGACGTACCACTAGCTCTTCTTCTAACTTGGCCGCTGGATCAACCATAAGCTTGCCAGGCGCATCAGGATTGTTCTTTAAACGGTAGTGGGTGACAACAGCACACTCTTTGGCAAAACCTTCGGCATTTTTTTCTTCTGCCTCAAAAAGACTTTTGGGAACAAAAAGCGGGAAATAGGCGTTTTGATGTCCTGTGGCTTTGAATTTTTTATCCAATTCCTCTTTCATTTTTTCCCAAATTGCAAAACCATAAGGCTTTATAATCATACAACCTCGAACGGCTGAATTCTCGGCCAAATCGGCTTTGACAACCAATTCGTTATACCATTTGGAGTAGTCTTCTTCGCGTTTTGTTAATTTCTTTGACATGGTTTTGGCACAGATTTTGTCTATCTTAGTGTATAAACTGTTTGCGGGGCAAAACTAGTTAATTCCCCCGCTTAGAACAAAAAAAGAACGAGTTATGCGGATTTCTACACTTTTACAACATTCCTTAGGATACACCTTTTTTGCTGGTATTTTGTTTAGCGCATGTGGAAGCTATCAAAATGCATCGTACTACAGTGATGGTATTTACAGTAGTGATAATGTTATTGTTGTTCGTAGAACCAAACCGCAACCAAAGACAAATGCTTACAGCCGTTACTTTGACGAAAAAGCAAAACAATACACTTGGAATGACACCAATGATAATGTTGTTTTGACAGACGTGGATTCACTCAACCAAGGGAATTTAAAGAACTACCAAACCAATGCCAATTGGGGAGGGGGAAACAAAACCACGCAAATCATCATACAAACCAACCCACTTCCACTCGCTTATGGCGGTGTATGGGGTTACGGTGATTTTTTTAATCCTTATTTTAACAATTGGAATTTTGGGTATTATAACCCTTATGCATGGAATCGTTTCGGTTGGGGCTTTAACCGTCCGTGGCGATTTAACCGTTGGGGATGGGGCTTCTACGATCCATTTTTCTCTCCTTTTGACCCATATTTTGGAAACGCCTTTTACTTTGGCAATCCCTATTTTTATGGCGGAGGTTATTGGAATGGGTATGCCTATCACAACCGATTCAACCGTTTTGGACGTGATCGCTGGAACAACAATGCCGGTGTAGCACGATCTGACCGACGTGTTAGAAGTTCCAGCTACCGTGGACAAGCAGGGAGTGGCGGACAGCGCGGTACAGTGGCTCAAAATAGATCAGCAAGTTCACGCAGCAATTCAGCGCCCACAACATCGAGTAACAGACGGGCTTCGCTTAATCAAGACGAAGTGGTTACAGTTCCAGACCTAGTTCAAGAAGGAAGAACTGCCGGTGTTCGCACACGTGAAAACACTAACGCTTCTGAAGGGAGAACCAACAGGCAACAAGCTGCCGAAGAAGCTAGAAACCGTTCACAGATTGACCGTGTTATTCGGAATTTACAGAACAGAGGATATAATATCCAAGTAATAAACGATGCGCAAGGTGCTCGAGCATATCAAAGTCAAAACCCTAATGGTGGGGTTAGAAGCGGAAATAGAAGTGCCGCTTATTCCAACAATCAAAAAGGGACCCCTAGCTCACGACGCTCTAACACCAGTAGTTCTAACCCTAGTTATTCTCGTTCTAACGCTAACCGATCTTCTTCAAGTGGAAACAGTTCAAACTACAGAAGTTCCCCTTCACGATCGTACAGCGCCCCTGCGAGAGCATCTTCTGGAGGAAGTCGCTCAAGCAGCAGTGGGTCTTCAAGCGGAAGAAGTTCTGGCGGACGAAGACAATAGTTGCATTTTAACATATAAGCCTTAAAACCATGAAAAAAAGTTTCTTTTTTCTCTTACTCTCCTTTTGTGTTCAAACGAACGCTCAAACATTAAGTGATGCCCTTCGCTATGGACAAAATTCTCTAGCGGGGAGCGCACGTTATACCGCTATGGGGGGCGCCTTCGGTGCGGTTGGTGGAGATTTTTCTGCCTTTGAAGTAAATCCTGCAGGATCTTCCGTTTTTGGCTTTAGTGAAATTGCAGGAAGCCTAAATTTCATTAGTACTACTAACGCCGCAACTTACTTTGGTAATACCATAGATGAAAACGCCAACGATCTTGCTATTGGTCATTTAGGGGCAGTATTTGTTTTGAATGAAGAGAGCGGCAGTAATTGGTCTAAACTTAGTATTGGGTTTAACTACAATAAATCGGTTAACTACGACAATAGCTTTACAGCAGAGGGTACCAATCCCAATAATGGAATTGACCAGTATTTCTTGTTTTACGCTCAAGGAAAGTATTTGAGTGATATATCACAATTGGATGGTGAAAGCTTTAATGAAGCCTTTAACGATATTGGAGAACGTGAAGGTTTAGGCTATCCTGCGCAACAAGGCCTGTTTGGCTATGAAGGCTATGTAATTAACCCTATACCATTGGCTGGTTCTGACGATCCAACAGATGCAAATATTCGTGATTACAGTAGTAACACACAAGCAGGAACACGCGGCTATACACACCAGTATGCACATACAAGTTTAGGGCAATCAAAACGTTACACCATCAATATTAGTGGGGTGTTTAAAGAAAAGTTTTACCTCGGGTTTAACATCAACCACTTCAATATTGAATATTCAGAATTAATCAATTTTCGAGAATATAATTACGGAAGCCAATCTGGACTCCGTGACCTGAACTTTGAAAATGAACTGATAACCATTGGAAGAGGTAATTCCTTTCAATTAGGTGCAATCTATAAGTTTGATCAAAACCTGCGTTTTGGAATAAGCCTAGAGAGTCCAACCTACTACCGTTTGTCGGACAGGGTGCGACAAAGTCTAGTGACAGAGGTGGTCGATGCGAATGGTGCGTTTACCCAAACCTTAGACCCAACAGCTAGTGGTATTGAGACCTTTTTCCCAGAATACCAATACAACAGTCCAGGCAGCATTCGCGGGAGCGTCGCATATATCTATAAAGACAAGGCTGTTTTAAGCTTAGATTACAGTGTTCGGGATTTTAGTTCAGCTAAATTCATCCCTAAAGACGATGCCTTTTTCCGTTCCTTAAATCAACAAATAGGGCAAGAATTTCAATCCAGCCAACAATTGCAATTGGGAGGAGAATATAGACTTAATCCGTTCATAAGTTTACGTGCAGGCTATTGGGCGCAAACTGCTTCTAAAATTATTCTCGACAACCAATTGGAAATCATTAGTGCTGGGGCTGGTTTTAATTTTGGAGCCAGTAATCTTGATGTGGCTTTACAAATGCGAAACACTACCGATAAACAAGCGCTTTTCAGCAATGGTTTAACGGATAGGATTGGACTAGACCGCGACGATTTTAATTTGGTATTCACCTACCGTTTAAAACTGTAAACGAATTATAGTAAGCTTCCGTATTCATTTGGTTTTCGCTATCTTTGCAAGACATTTTTACCTATGAAAATCGAAAAATTATCCCTAGAGGAAAACGATGTTTACGGCGACGACCATGTGAGTGGAAGCGCACAAACTCCTTTGCGTGATGATGCTTTTGCTATTAGCAACGACCAAAAAATTGAGCTAATCCAAGAAAAAGTTGCGGAAATTTTACATACCCTAGGTATGGATTTAACCGACGACAGCCTGAAAGGAACCCCAAAAAGGGTAGCAAAAATGTTCGTTAACGAGATTTTTAGCGGACTTCATCCTGAAAAAAAACCCAAAGCCTCAACCTTTGAAAACAAATACAAGTATGGGGAAATGTTGGT